>JAHDHV010000013.1:20068-38160 GCA_020631155.1 Bacteroidota bacterium
TTGTGTCTCTAGCTCTAAAATCTTGTGTCTCTAGCTCTAAAATCTTGTGTCTCTAACCAGAAATAGCCGTTTCCGCCTGTATCCAAGCCTCATAAGCCTCATTAGCGGTAACCGTCCAATGCATAATGCAGGGAACTTCATAACTGTGTAAGCGCGAAATTTCCGTTTTGATACGCTCCCAATATTCGCTTCGCGTTTTGAAAATAGCGACAAACTCCCCATCTTTTGCAATAGCACCCTGCCACCAATACGCACTTTCAATCGGAAAAATATTAACACAAGCAATTAATTTTTGGTTTAATAAGTGCTCGCTAATTTTTTGTGCTTCTTCTTTACTACTGTTTACGGTGTAAATAATGATAAATGACATTTTTGTTAAGTATTTGATGGTGTTTAGGAAAAAATCTCGAAAATTCAGCTTTTTTTTAGGCAAAAAAAACAAAAAACGGTATTTTGCAGGTTATTTATAAGTAAATAAAGAGACATAAGATGTAAAACTTGAACTATGTTTCAAATACCGAGTTTTTTTACCTAACAGTTAGTAACTATGTTTGATTCGTAATTACTGATCTCTAATTTCTAACAGCCAAAAAGCTAAAAAGCCAAAAAGCCAAAAATCTTACATCTCAAGTCTCCTATCTCCCATCTAAATAATAAATATCCAGCATCATGCAAGAACAAGAAAGAATTTGGTTAAAGCATTATCCCGAAGGAGTGCCACACGATATTGACCCCGATAAATATAGCAATATTGTAGAACTCATCGACGAAAGTATGAGTAAATTTGCCAATAAACCTGCTTTTTCTAATATGGGGAAAACATTTACCTATAAAAAAATAGATCAATTAGCAGACGCTTTCGGTGCATACCTTCAAAAAAACCTGACTCTGCGCCCGGGCGACAGCATCGCTATTATGATGCCGAACTGCCTACAATATCCCGTTGCTTTATTCGGAGCGATGCGTGCAGGCTTAACGGTTGTTAATACAAATCCCCTATACACGCCGCGCGAAATGGAGCATCAATTTAAGGATGCCAATGTAAAAGCGGTAGTGATTGTAGAGAACTTTGCAGCTAATTTAGAAAAAATAATTGCCCATACCAATGTAAAATATGTTATCAAAACGGGTTTGGGTGATTTATTGGGTTTTCCGAAAAAAAGCATCGTTAATTTTGTGGTGAAACGCGTCAAAAAGATGGTGCCAAAATATAATTTACCCAATGCCTTCCCTTTTAACAACGTTTTGCGAGAAGGCAGCAAATTAAAAATCAAACCACACCGCGCCAAACCCAATGATGTCGCTTTATTGCAATATACAGGCGGTACAACGGGCGTGTCCAAAGGAGCTATGTTGACGCATCGAAACATCACCTCCAATATGGAAATGATTTCGGAATGGCTCGACTCGGCGGACTTAGTGGAAGGCGAAGAAATTGCGATTTGCGCCTTGCCATTATACCATATTTTTGCCTTTACAGTCAACTGTTTGAGCATGGTAAAACACGGCGGTCACGGTATTTTAATCACCAATCCGCGTGATATGAAAGCCTTTATCAAAGAGTTGAAAGCCTATCCATTCACGTTGATGACGGGGGTAAATACGCTTTTTAATGGCTTAATGAATCAGGAAGAATTTAAAACCATTGACTTTAGCACCCTGAAAGCAACTGTTGGCGGTGGTATGGCGGTGCAAAAAGTGGTTGCCGAAAAATGGAATGACCTAACAGGTAGCGAGCTATCAGAAGGCTATGGACTAACCGAAGCATCCCCTGTATTAACGATCAACCCCATAGATGGGACTGGGCGCATTGGTTTTATTGGACTCCCTGTACCTTCGACTTACCTTAAAATTGTGGATGAAGAAGGGAATGAAGTGCCTTTAGGAGAGCGTGGCGAAATTATTGCCAAAGGACCACAAGTTATGAAGGGCTACCTCAACCGCCCCGAAGCAACGGAGAAAGTGATTAAAGACGGTTGGTTGTATACAGGCGATATTGGCGTGATGGATGCAGACGGTTTTACCAAAATTGTAGACCGCAAAAAAGACATGATCCTCGTTTCGGGCTTCAATGTATACCCGAATGAAGTAGAAAATGCCATCGCTTCCAATGAAAAAGTATTAGAAGTTGCTGCCATAGGCGTACCTGATGAAAAATCAGGGGAAGTGGTGAAAATATTTGTCGTAAAAAAAGACGCAAACCTCACCAAAGAAGAGCTCAAAGCCTACTGTAAAACCGTTATGACGGGCTACAAAGTGCCTAAACACATCGAATTTAAAGACGAATTACCCAAATCAAATGTCGGTAAAATCCTACGGCGTGTATTGAAGGAAGAAGAAGAAGCTAAGGCAAAATTGAAGGAGGAGGTGGTTTAGAGGAGATTATAAGACGTAAGATATAAGATTTAAGACTTTTTGGCTTGGAAAGTTGTGAAGGTTATGAATGTTGAAGTGCCTAGCCAATAATGCTTTAATTCTAAAAGTTAAATATCTAAATAACTGATCATAAAAGTGTAAGGCATAAGATGTGAAAGAAAAATATCTTGTATCTTATGTCTTACATCTTACATCTTACATCTTACATCTTACATCTTACATCTTACATCTTACATCTTTTCAACATCAAAACCCCGAACCACTGCCTTTATCAATCGCCTCCCATTCCTTAAAGCTATGGGGAACAACAAAATGCTCGTCCAGATAGCCAGCTTTATAGCGTTTACCTCGTTTTGCCAGCCCCTTTAAGGTCTCCGTCAGCGTACCCGTTAAACCGAGCAACTGCACCAATAACTCAATCAACGGACTGCCATCAATTTGCCCATCGGTGACTTCCGTCATAGCGGTATGCAACTCCCTTTCGTAGACATCCCGTAGGTGGTACATATCCGTTTCGAGGCTTTTAGCATAAGAATTCGGAAACTTTTTAATGCTCTTCCGCTTCCTTTTATTTAGAAAATCCTGTTTGACCTGCTCCAAAGTAGCGTTAAACTCCGCAGCCGTTTTTTGGTAAGCCTTCCGCACGCGCAAATTATCTTCCCTAGATACATTCCCTTGAAAATCAGCCTTATAAGTGCCAATAGCCTGCTCCGCCCGATTTCGGAACGCATCAAATTTCTGCATAAAATCCGTACTCTTAAACGCCATCAAAGCCTCGTCAATTTCAACGGTCGGATCGCCATCGCTTGTTCCAAACTCTTGGGCAAAAGTTGAACTACTAGTCCATAAATTGCAACAAATGATAAGTAGAGTGATGAATGGAATGGTGTAAGAATTGTTTGTTTTCATAGTTGATTTATTTTGTATGTGAGATGAGAGACATGAGATAGGAGACTAAGATGTAAGATTTTTGTTTTAAGATAAGTAAAAATGGGGGAAAGGTGGTGTGAAGTAATGGATAAATAATAACTTCTCTGTTTATGCTTGCTCTTTTATTTTGCTACTACGTTGCAAAGCCTCGCCGTAGCTTAGGCTATGTCTGCATTTTGCGCCTTGTAGCCAAATAAAATAACTGCGCCTAAATGCGGAACTTATTTTTTAACCATTACTAGGGGAATTTTTTTTGGGTTGTGTATTAGACTAGTTGGGGGAGGGGGAGGTTTAAAGGAAAGGAGAAATGTAATAATAAAAACATTTTTTGAAAACTATATTTAAATAAAAAACTGATGTTCATGGAAGTAACAAATGGTGATATTTTGGGATGTTTGATTTCTAACAATGTGAAAGAGAATTTTTATTATAATTGTTTAAACAAGTTCCACTTTGTTTGAATTTAGGCTATTAGTTATTATTTTTGTCGAATTAGATTTGTGTCATGAAATTTTTTATATGAAAGAGGAAATAAAAATAGGCATTATTGTAGGAAAGGGAGTAGGAAAAGAATTGTCCATAATTTTTAAAGATTTTCTCACCTATTATGCCCAAAAAAAATACAATTACCAAAAAGATGTTAAGATTAAATTTTTTGAGCATGAGGGAGCCTTTGATACCTATGGTAGTTTAAAAGGATTAGAGCCTTTAAGAATTAAACAACAGAGTGAGAAAGATGTAAAAGTACTTAAACAACTACTAGAAGAATGGGCAAAGGAAGGCGTACAAACAGTTTTTAGAACATCTATCAATGCGGAATCTCTATATGAGTTGAGAAGGGATTTAAACGCAGTAAAAGTATTTAATGTAACTACTAGAGCAAAAGGAGGAGAGAAAGGTAATGAAATATTGATTATTAGAGATGAGATGCAAGGTTATTATACCAATGAAAACTATCAATACAATCCTCTAACAGAAAGCATTTCCTTTACAGGCAATTTTAAAAAAGCAAATTTTGAAAAACTCATTCGCTATTCACAAGAATATGCAGATCAAACTTTGGGAAAAGAAAACTATATGGTTTGGATAGTCTATAAATTTCATTTATTTGCTAATATTTTAGAGAAATGGGTGACAGAAATTGATCCCAATTTAAAATTTTACCAACCCGATACAGGATTAAGTGAGTTTTTTGATTATATGAATGATCCTAAAAAACAGGCTAAACATTTAGTATTAATTACCAGTAATGAAGTTGGAGACATTATTTATGAGTTTGTAACGGAAAGATTTAGGTTAGGGCATAAAAATGAACTATATAGTAAGAATATTTATTTACATGATTCTTTAAATAAGCCAATAATCTATCAAACAGTACATGGTTCAGCAGATGATATTGAAGGAAAAGGAACAGTAAATCCTTTGGCTACACTAAGAATAGTAGCAGATATATTACAAAATAGCTTGGGAATCGCCAAATTTAGAGGAAGTATGGAATTGGCAATTGCTGATGTGCAAAGCCAAAGTTCTGTAACAGAAAATGTTGGGGGAACTAAAAAAACGAAAGAGATGTTGGGTGAAATTGAATATCAACTTAATTTAAATTTAAAAGAAATTTACTCAGAAATATAAATAAAAAACTATGGACAGGCAGAAATCTAATGATAATAAACAAACTTATTTAAAGGCAGTTGAACAATATTTTCAAGCTGGTAAAAAGGATAAAAACTTTTTATTAGATTTTTTTAATCATAATTTAGTGACTCAAAGAATTGAAACAACTTTTGGAGAAATACTATTTGAAAAACGTAAATTTACACTCAATACTTTTTTATGGTCTTTTACATATAAAGAGGTAATGCCTATTTATCCTGTAAGTATCAATTTAGCAGATGATGAATATGAAGATAGAAGAAGAAAGGAATATTTTGAAAAATTTAAGGAGCAGCTACAAAGATATAGTTTTACCAAAGCATTTGTAGAGGATGATATTCAAGCATTATTTCATTTTAGAAAGCCTAAGTTAGATAAATTAAGGAATTATTTTAAACAACAAGGATTAGATAAAAAAGATTTAGAAGAATTAACTATTGATGACTATATTTTTGCTAGAACAATTGGACAAAAAAACCGCATTTTTATAAAAAATGATGATGAGCAAGCTATTTATAATTTTTGGAAAAATCAACGTATAGAGCCTAAAGAAGAAGTAAAGAAAGATTTTTTAGCGACTTTTAAAGCTGGAGTAATTGAGTTGATTCATAGTATTAATGAAATATCTAATGTTTATTTTATTCCTGTGATTACAGGTTTAGGAGATAAAGTAACAGGAGGACAATTTGTAATCAATTCGGATATTCCCATTGAGGGGAAAAAGGTTCGTTTTATTCAAACTTATATTTCAGGCTTATTTGATGAGTTTCAAATTCAAGAATTGGACAAACTTCAACAGGATACCATGAAAGAAAAGAATGAAGCTAATACCAATTTTGGAGCCGTATCTATTATCTCTCGCAATATTAGCCATAATTTAGGCAGTCATACTTTTACTTATTTAAAAAATGCTTTACGTAAAACAAATGATATTTTAGAAAAGGATATTTTAAATGATGTATTGATTCAAAAAGAGGATGGAACCTATAAATTAAATCCTGTCTTAGAGAGTGGAACTGCACCTGTTAAAAAACATACGCAAAATAATCCTAACCTACCTTATTTATTGGGTATTGGACGATTTGTTGGACATATACAAGAAAGGCAAGACTATATAGCGACCATTGCTTCTAATGAATTTCCCTATTTTTCCCCAATCAATTTTAAAGAATTAGTCTATGATGAATTTACCTATGATAAACGAGCAGAACGCCATAAAGATAGTCATGAAAAACATCGCAATATTTTATTGGAATACATTGCGCTGTCAGAGGGTTTTACTAGAGAAGATATTGTTATTAAATTTAGAAATTTTGATGGTTCTATAGAAAGCAGAGAAAATTATGGAAGGAAAGATTTTGAATATCTCAGGAGTTTAGATGTTAGTTTGCCTTCTGGTATAATGGGACGGCAGGCTTTTTATTCAATTTTAGAGAATGTAATTAGAAATACCGCTAAACATGGATTAGGAAAAGAGCAACGGGAAAAACTAGAGATTACACTAGATATTGAAAAAGAGCATGATCCAAAATACAATGATAGGTATTATAAAATGACCATTACAGATAATAGTGGCAATACAATAGAGCAAGTAATAGAAAATTTAAGGCGCATTATTGCAGAGAATATTGTAGATGAAGAAGGTAAATTAAAGGAACAAAATAAGGGGGTAAAAGAAATTCAAATATCTGCTGCTTGGTTATTGGGCATCAAACCTTATGACATAAAACAAAAGGCAGATATACCGCCAATATTAAGTGTGGAAAAGGCAGCAAATGGGGTTTGTTATACTTTGTATTTAAAAAAACCTCAATTGTCTTGTGTAATTACAGAAAATAAAGATTTAGCAACTAAAATCAATGCTTTGGATTTTTGGAAAGCTTATACTTATGCAGAAGTAGAAAAAGAAGCAAAGTTATACTATCGTTTTGCTATTATAGATGAAAATGAAACTTATACAGAGGAGCAACTTAGTCATATTGAGAGCAAATCTACAGTATGTTGTATGAAGTATGCAATTGCCAAGGAAACTATAAGCAAATCTAAGCAAGAAGCTTTATATATAAAGATTTGCGAGTGCTGGTTAGAGCAACAGTCAGGTTTATTAAAAGGGCAACGATTGTCAGATATGAAAATAACCATTGTAGATGGTAAAACCGATACAAATAATAAAGGTAAAATTGTCGCAAAAGGTATACAATTATTGAGTACAGCAAGAGCTAGTGAATGTGATAATAGTAATATTATTTATCGAACACATAATGATACACAAACTGATTTTAAACAGCTTAAAGATATACTAGGAGCAGAGCGTTATAAAAAAATAAAGTATATTGATGGAATTAGTGGCAATAATTCTACAGATCGTATTGTAAGGCGAGAAATATTAAATGAGCATTGGCGATTAAAAATGATAGAAAGTGCACTGACAAAAGTATTGATTTTAGATGAGCGCATTTGGGCCAATATAACCAATCAAAATGTTAAACAAAAGGATAAGCGCAGTGTGCTGATAGAGAATTTATATACCATTGCAGACCATTTGGAAAGTAATAGTGATATAGGAGTAGACTTATTGAACTCGACAATAAAAGAATTAGAAAATCCAATAGATAAAGATGATTTAGAGGATTATATAAGCAAAGGTAAACATATAGAGATTAGAAAGTTAGCTAAACAATTACAGGGAAATAAACAATTAAGTGTAGATGATACAAGAGATGATAGTAACTTTTATTTTGAATATGAAAAATACACTAAAAAGAATATTTTTATATTTAATGTGCGGCGGAAGCGTACAGATGCAGATAGTTATGAATTTGATATTGTAGACTTGCGTAATAAAGTAGTTGGTACGGTTAGTAAAGAGGGTATTATTGTAGATGAGAGTGGACAGGAAATGTTACGAGAATACGATTTTGTATCTGTACATCAAGGAATTGTAGATAAAATAGCGAAAGCTCAAGGTAAAACAATAACTAATGTTTTTCAGCAAATAAAAGAGCGGAATATTCGAGCAAAACGTTATTTATTTCATTCAGGACGTTCTATTACCAATGAACTGCCTGAAGGATGTGCGTTTATTCAATATTCTTCTTTAGAAAATTCCTTATTTGATAGTAAGTTTACCTTAACAGAACTATTGTATTCATCCATTATTGAAAAATAAATAAAACAACTAATTATGAATAACCCACTAATTATTTTTACCACTAGAAGATTAGGTACTGAATCTGGAAATTTATTTAGTTTATCAGAGGATTTTTCTGATAAAACTAAAGGTTTTAAAACTAAGAAGATAGCAATTGGAGATAATTTAAAAAAATATTGGCTTAAAAAAGCTATTGATAATGCAAAATATCAGTCAGTTATTTTATCTGAACAACATATTTTAGAGATAACTTTTCGTAACCGTAAAGGGAAGGCAGATGATTATGATAATAAATCTATTATAGGAATTATTCGAAGAGAGAAAGATGATATTGTTGATAATGTAGACATAAATAAATTGACAATAATTAATAAGATTGTAGAATCTAACTATAAATATTTATATCAAATTAAAGGAGAAAATGTATTTGCCTATTATCATTTAGAAAATACAGTAGGAAGTGTAGAAAATGAATCAATTCCTTTTTTAAAAGCCATTTATGAAGATGTGAAAGCAAATACACACATTGCTTTTGATGGAGTGCTATTTTTTGTACATGGGGGCGATATAGGGGTAGATGAATACTATCACAAAATAGAAGGAGATATACCTACTAAAGTTAAACAAGGTTTAGGTATAAATGAGGATGTAGAAGTTTATGCTTTTAAACATGAATCTTCAAGTTTAATTTTTGAAATATTAAGTGAGTTTAGAACAGAGGGATATCAAGTAAAGATTGAAAATGATGAAACTGTTGCTGAACATATTTACAACAGAGTTGCTAGAGTAGAACAAATTTATGAAGATATAAAACAAGAAGAAAAACAGTTTGCTGAAGCTTATACAATTAGTAATGATATAGAAAGCAATACCAACATAGGGTTTTATGAAATACAGGAGATTGATAATAAGCTTGATAAAAAGACTGTAGAGGAAAAATCAAAATATATAGGATTAAAAAAATATGTGGTAAATAGTGTGTTAAATAACAGTAAATTTACTCATTTAAAAGGGAATGGAGAAGAAAAAGTTTCGATTTGGTTTATTTCTATGTCACATATTAAAAAAACAAGTCGAATTGATAATAAAGATATTTTTCAGTTAATTAGCGAAGAAAATAAATATGAAAAAAGAAAGCAATATCAACCTAAACCAATTATTATTATTGGTTTATACGATATTGTAAATGAAGAAACCTTATCAGTAGAAGTAAAAAATAAGTTTAAATACCTTTATTTAGATAAACGCCGTACATTTTTAGATTCAAGTATTTGGCAAATATATTTAACAACCAATAATAAAAATACTTTTGAAAATAATTTAAAGGAGGTACTCTCAACCATTGAAAAAAGGTTAGAATTGAAGTTGTATCAAACAAATGTAGCTAGAGAGTACTGTGAATTATATAGCCGTTGGACTGCACAGCATTATTTAGCTCCTGTTGGTGGCCATGCAACTAATGTCCAACCACTTTCTTTTCACTCAGAAAGTGATATGGAGAGAAAAGCAAAAAAACTGTTAACTGAGTTTGAAAATAAGGGTTTAAGATGGAATTTTTTGCTTGTTGATGACTTTGCAAACTGTGGTTTGACGATTAATCATTTGGAATCAATGAGGGTATTTAAAAAAGATTTAATTAAGTGCTTGATAGGTAGTAAGATAGTTGCCTCTGAGCAGATTGACTATAGTGAATTCATAAAGGACGGCATTAAAAAACTTAAAGGAAGTGAAGATACAGGTACAATTTATGATGTGATTTTATTGGATTATTTATTTAGTAAAAACCATACTCCTACTGCTTATGGAACAGAACTATTAAAAGAAATTAATAACTCAGATTTTAAGGGTCAGAAAGGACCTTTTGAGCGGTATTGGATATTTCCTGTAACTGTTTTTTCAAGAGCTATGTCCTCTAGCTTAAGAGCAGAGGGAACTCCTCATATTAGCGAACACTGGTATTTAGCAGAAGGAGCAGACCCTATTAATACACCTCAGTTATTTCGATATAATTTGTATAAATTTCTTGAATTGCAGATTAAAGAAGTTACATATACCCGATCGGAAATATTTAGCTTTTTTACACAACGAGGAATCCCTGTTGATGGAAGTCATAATCAAATTAATGCAGATGATTGGGCAAGAGAAAACTTTCTTCCCTTTATGGCAAAATATGCTAATATAGAACTGTTAAATAGGTCTAAAAAAGGAACAAGTACCTTTTTAGAGACAATGAGTACTTACTTAAATAAAGATATAGAAGCAAGAGAGGTCGTAGTGCTTGTTGAATACATTAGACAACTGATGTATTTATTAGCTTATGGAACTGGTTATGATTCTAGTATGATGTTAGAAGAACTGAAACAAATTAAAAATAAGTTAAAAAACTCTAATTCTGTTGCGCCTAGTATCAAACAAGAGGCAAATAAAGAACTAGATAAAATAAGAAGATTTATACTTGATATAAGTGATTTGTATAAATAGAATAATATGTATACTGGAAATTTTTTTCAATTAGATCGCCATTCAGAAATAGCGTCTGGTTTAGTTATCTTTCGATATTTGCCCATTATTCGTACTACCTTAGAAGGTGATTCAACGGATTATCCTGTATATATTTCTTTAAGTAGACGGGCAGTAAGGGTTTATATACAATTTCGTAGAGGAAAAAGAAAACCCTATCAACATAGAGAATTATTTTCACTTCCTATATTACCCAATACCTATGATAAAAAGGAATTGACAAAGCGTTTAATTAATCTTTATGATAAGGGGCTTGGTTTAGGGGATGATTATGCTCACATTGACTTTTGTGATGATTCAAATGATGTAAAAATACCATATTATTGGAATTTAGCAGCTTTTACGCCTAGAGAAAGTTCAAGTTATAAGGCGATTGCCAATAATTACTTTAAGGGTAAAACAGATTTTAAGGAGGAGGAAAAGAAGGCTAAACACTTTCTATTTTTTAGAAAGCTTTTGCTTGATTTTATGTTTGACTTAGAGTATACAGAAGTATTTAAACATAGTCCTTATTATGAGCGAGTACAAGTTAATCTACAGGATAATTCAGGTTATCAGGCCATTTTAAGTAAGGCAGAATATTATTATTGGGAGGCTTTTTATTCATCAAAGCAATTAAAAGAATTAGAGTGTATTGAGGTAAAAATAGAAGAAACTAATAGAAAACTAAAGGAGATAGAAGTTGAAATAGGCAATAATGGAGAAGTAGTAGATTTAAAAGAAAGAAAATTAGCTTTAGAGTATCTTAAACAGCCTCTAATTTTAGAAAATAAAATAAGAAAATTACAAGAAGCTAAAGAAAATTGGCTAGAAGTTATCCGAGAGCCTGTTTCTGAGGACATCATTCGAGCAAAAAATAATTGGTTTGTAGATATTGAGAGTGAACATATAAGTGTTTTTGAAGCTAAGTATAGTTCTTCAAAAGAATTAGTTGCAAAATTTATTAAGTCTCCTGTTATGCTTCTGCCAGTTTGTTGGTTAATTGAACCAATTTTATGTTGCTTTATTTGTTTGTTATACTGCATCTATTTTGTTGTAGAAATAGTTCCTAAGATTACTAGGTCAGGAGTAAAAGAACTAGTTTTTAATTGGAACGAGGAGCTAATCAAAGATAAATCAGCTACATTTGGAAGATCAGTAGACTGGTTTATAAACCGTTATGCTTTATGGAAAGCTGTATATATTCAGTATAACTATGTTAGCGGAAGTGCTTCGAAGGTTTTAGGTATGCTATTTTTTATTCTTGGAATATCGTTAAATTATAGGTTGTTTTTTGATGGACTTTCACAACTTTGTTTAGTATCTAAAGTAATTTTGATTTCCAATGGTTTATTTTTTTCCTTTATCATATCTGTTATTGTAGCTCATCTTTTTTCTTCTTCACTATTTAGAATTATTAGTGTTTTTAATCTCAAAATATTTATTGCAAGCATAGTAATTTGGTATTTAATAGGCAAATATCCTGCTTTATGGGATGTTAGTTTAGAGATAAATATTAACTATGTGTTTTTTGCGTTTATTATTACTGTGTTTTTAATATTATTCAAGTATAGAGAAATATTAAATTTAAGCTCCAGACCAAAATTACTATTGCTTCGTAGAGCTGTTTTCGTAAGTATAGTAGCTATTTTTTATTGTGCTAGTATTGGTTTATGGATTATGACCTGGCATACAGAAAGAATTTTAACCTATCATACTGACTTAGAAACTCATTTAGTTGAAGATACAAAAAATAATCGTTATATTTTGTGTGAAGAATGTTTAGAGAAAGAAAGGAAACAAGATTTTTCAGAACTCAAAGAGAAAGAACAAAAAGACTTTTTTGAAAATAAAGAACTTTTTGATTGCTTACATAAATTAAAACCTAGTGTTGGAAGTATACATCCTATTATGGAAACAGTTGTAGTAAAAGAATTTCCAATTATTGGGATGTATACCCTTTACATATTTCCAGGTATTCTCTTTTTTATTACTTTTCTTATCCTAGTCATCAGGATATTTAGTCAAATTGCCTTCCAAAACCGCCCCCTTATCTAAAATGCAGAGACGCAAAATCTTGCGTCTCCACACAATGCACTGCATTTTTATACAATTTGTAATCTAAAACCTAACTTCCCTCACCCCAATCACACTAGCATTAGGGCGGAACAAATTAAAATCGCCAGTAGAAACCGTATTGTCGAGGCTAAAATCGCTATTATCGTAGCCGTTGTTAGATAAATTATCCAGAAAACCATTAAAATCAGCGATGGAGATGATGCCGTCTGCATTACAATCGCCTGCGTGTAGACAGCGTATGCCATTGCTTGTTGCCAACTGACTGTTGCCGCTTAATACATTAGCGGTGGCACTGAAATCATAGTTACTGCCGTTGGGTAGGGATACCATATTGCTGCTGACGACTGCCAAATGATTGCGGTGTCTGATGGTTAAATGGTAGCTGCTGCCTGTTACCAAACTCGAAAAATTGACTCCAACAGTGCCGTCTGTGTCCAATAAAACGCCGTCATTTCGCAATAATGCTGCTCGTTTTTCTAATACATTAAAATTAGCATCACTTGCTTCTACCAACACCCAATCCACGATATTGCTAGGCATCGTTCCGCTTACGGTTTCGCTTCCATTGTAGTTCCAAGGGGCGGTATTATAGGGCTGTGCGCTGGGTAAATTGCTGTTTAAAGTGGTACTCATTTGTCCGCTAGTAGGTTGAGCTCCTTCTAAAAACACCTTGGCTTTGACTTTCAAAACAGTTGGCGTAAAGCAAACGTTAAAGGAATGTTCGTAGGTTTCGCCTTCATAATCAATAACATATCTCCAAATGCCATTCATAGGACTGCTCGGCAAATCGTAGAATCTACTCCAATATAAACTAGAGGAATAGGTCGAGCTAACGGTATTTGTCCAACTTTGAAAAACGCTATTATCGGGGCGGTAAACGGTATGTTGATTGCTTTGTCCTGCTACACAGTCCCTAAAAAAGCCGTAAAAATAAACACGGTCGCCACCACAAAAATCATTAGAAGCATTGGAAGTTGCACGTCCGGGGCAGCTGGGAAAATTAATACTCGCCGAGGTAGTCATCAAATGGTTCAAACCCGAATCATAGTAGGGGCGTTGGTCTGCCCACCACGAACTGCCCGTAGAGCCATTACAACTACCACCATAGGGGTCTATAATATTGTCGTTATTGTCGCGTATTTCAAAGTGCAGGTGCGATCCGCTTGAGCTTCCTGAACTCGCAACTATACCCAAATATTCACCTGTTGTTACGCTACTGCCTACAGCTTTACTGGTTAACGAACCCTCTTTCATATGCCCATACCAAGCGGTTGAGCCATCGCTATGTTGTACAAATACGGCGTTCCAGTTAGGGTCTTCAAAGCTGCAATTTTCATCAGGATTTCCATCCATTTTGTAAACAATCGTACCATCAGCAGCAGCCACTATTTCAACCACATTGTTATCTACCTTATGCCAAGCAAAAGGCCATATGTAATAGTCTGTTCCTGTGTGATTATAGCTGGGCACATCATAGGTTCGGTCTCCACAGTTGTAGTCTTCTAGGCTATTCGCATTGGGATTGTGATCCACAAAACCACCAATGCCATGATAACCGTAATCATTATAGCCTGCTGCCTGTTTTAAAGGCCATTCTAAGGTAACAGCCGCCGATTTTTGCTGTTCCTGTGCAGTTTTTAACTTACCAATAGCTCGTAAATGTGCTACATTTTCTTTAATTTTTTGCTCAATTTCTTGCTGTTTTTCTACTGTAATACAAGTACCATTTTTAGAAAAATGATATTCACCAATTTCTTCATTATCTGCTAATTGAACTGGTTGAGCATTAAGCAAATCAGTAGTACATAATAATAAAAATACAATAATTGTAGTGATAGAAAGTTGAGATGTTTTCATGATTATTCTATTTTGTAAAAAAATCTTATTTAAGTTGAGGAATTTTTATTTACTTAATATGAGTATTGGATAAACTTATTCTGTTATTTGGAAAAGCGAAATTTTTACGTGATAATAGAATGATAAATTTTTGAGATGTAAAATAAACTGTTTTTCTGTAAAAAGCAAGGAAAAAGCGTACCAATATTTTTTTTATTTATTGGCAAAAGTATAAAAACCTTTAGAGTCCTTATGTTATAAGTATATTTTAAATAAAGAATTTTTTTTCAAATAGTTTGTTGATTTGTGCTTCGTTGATTGGTAGATTCGTGATTCGCAAACCCCAAAAGTCCAAAAGCAATTTTAGAAACAGATATCCCCGTCTCACATCTCCCGTCTCACAGATCATCCTTATTAAAATAATCAATAATGGCCTGTGCCTGCTTGCTCGTAACAACCGACTGCAATTGTTTTTTGGAGGCGGTACGAATCTGATCAATAGATTTAAAATGAGTTAATAATTTAGCTGCTGTTTTAGTGCCAATGCCTTTAATTTGTTTTAGTTCAGATTGAAAAGTATTTTTAGAACGCAATTGCCGATGGAAGGTAATGGCAAAACGATGTGCCTCATTGCGAAGGTGTTGAATGAGTTTAAGGCTTTGCGATTTTTTGTCAATATGAAGGGGAAAAGGATCATTTGGCACATAAATTTCTTCCAACTTTTTGGCAATACCAATAATGGCTACTTTATCGTATATTTGCAAGGCTTTCAGGCTTTTAACGGCAGCACTCAACTGTCCCTTACCACCGTCAATGATGATGAGTTGGGGTAAATTGCGGTTTTCATCCAGCAGTCGGTGGTAGCGGCGTTCTACCACTTCCGTCATTGAAGCAAAGTCGTCAGGGCCTTCAACAGTTTTAATATGGTAGTGCCGATATTCACGCTTGGAAGGTTTCCCATTTCGGAACAACACCATAGAAGCAACAGGATTGCTGCCTTGTAAATTGGAGTTGTCAAAACATTCAATGTGAGTAGGTAGTTCGGTGAGGTGTAGGTCGTTTTTGAGTTGTGTTAAAACCTCAAACTTGCGTTCTTCGGGGCTTTTGTGTTGGGAGGCTTTGATGGCCTGTTGTTTTTTATAGTAAAATGCATTTTTTCGCGCCAAATCCAACAGCTTTTTTTTATCTCCAATTTTTGGAATGATTTGTTGAATATGTTTATCAGGAAAATCTATTTTAAACGGTAAAATCAATTCTTTAGCTGTACTTTTTACCTGCTGACGGAGTTCATTTACACCAAATAACAACAATTCTTCGGGAAATTCATCCAGCTTTTTGACCAGTGAAATAATTTTGGTTTGAATAATTGTACCATTCACAATTTTTAGAAAACTAATGTAAGCACGTTTATCATCTTCATCCATATTAAACACATCCACATTGTTAATAGTCGGGTTGACAATGGTAGATTTTGTTTGATAGGCTTGTAAAATATCCAATTTTTGTTTGATGTCATGTGCTTTTTCAAATTCAAAATTGCCTGCGTAGGTTTGCATCAATTCTTTAAGGTATCGAATAACTGATGATATATTTCCTTTTAATATTTTTCTGACTTGCTCAATGGTTTTATTATAATCTGTTTCACTTTGCTTCCCTTCACAACCGCCTTTGCAATTGCCCAAGTGATACTCCAAACAAACCTTAAATTTTTTGGCTTCAATATTCTTTTGGGTCAGGGAAAAATTGCAGGTTCTCAATTGAAAAATATTTTGCAATAATTCTAAAATAGCGCGCACACTATTGGCAGAAGTATAGGGGCCTAAATATTCAGAACCATCCTCTAATACATTTCTTGTTAAAAAAACTTTGGGAAATGCTTCTTTTTTGATACAAATATAAGGGTAGCTTTTATCATCTTTTAGTTGTACATTATACTTGGGTTGAAGCTGTTTAATTAGCACATTTTCAAGGAGTAATGCATCTTGTTCAGTCTCTACTACAGCAAATTCGATGCGAACAATTTTATTGACCATAATACGTGTTTTACCAATATCGTGTTTTTTGGTAAAATACGAACCCACTCTTTTTCTAAGGTCTTTTGCCTTACCTACATACAATATTTTATCCTCTTTATCATAGTATTTATAAACCCCAGGTTGATGTGGAATTGTAGGAAGAATATTTCTTTTTATATTTTCAAATATAGTGATCATAAAAATAATTATCAATAACTAAGTACTACAGAATAATCAAATGGTATTTTTTGCTTGATTAAAGCAATGAAAGTCAATACTTTAGAACAAAATTTTACATAATTAATCAGTGCTTGGCACTTAATTTTCTCTATTTCTAAAAAAAAGCTTATTTTTTAGCCATAAAAATACCACAATCATGACAGAATCGCAAACAGATAAGGAAAAGGTAGACAAAATCTATGGAACAGTCCTTTTTCCCGAAGGAGTAGGGGAAATGTTGTTAAATGGCCATCGTTTTTTGGTCATTAGGGGGCAATTATTGTATAAAATAGAGGAGGGGTATGTGATTACGATGATCCGCGAAGAAGAAAATTATACAGTAGATCACTATCTGCAACTCCCCGAATCGGCTCCCTTTCAATTAATCAATGCTAAATTAATTTACATGCCTTCACCATATGAAATTCATCAAGCCGTAGTTTTTAATCTTAGTTTAGAAATTGGCAATTATGTAAAAAAACATCAACTAGGTGTAGTTCGTTTTGCCCCATTAGATGTTCATTTTGACAAAGAAAATGTTGTTCAACCTGATTTATTATTTGTTTCGGTTAGACGTAGCAGTATTATTCAAAAATTTATTATGGGTGCGCCTGATTTTGTAGTTGAAATATTGTCGAAAGGTACTGCAAAAGCCGATAAAGAATTGAAAATGGGCGTATATGGTAAATACAATGTCTTGGAATATTGGTTGATTCATCCAAGTGAATGTTGGGTTGAGGTGTATGTAAATGAAGATAAAAGGATGCAATTAAAGCAGCGAGTTGAGAAAAAAGGCGTTATAGAATCGGTTGCAATTGAAGGATTTACTTTAGAAATAGCAGATATTTTTCCAAAAAATAATTTGTAATTATGACAGAACTACAGGGACAAGAACACAAGATAGATAAAATCTATGGAACAGTCCTTTTTCCCGAAGGAGTAGGGGAAATGTTGTTAAATGGCCATCGTTTTTTGGTCATTAGGGGGCAGTTATTGTATAAAATAGAGGAGGAATATGTCATTACGATGATCCGCGAAGAAGAAAATTATACGGTAGAGCACTATCTGCAACTCCCCGAATCGGCTCCCTTTCAATTAATCAACGCTAAATTAATTTACATGCCTTCACCATATTTTATTCATCAAAAAGTAGCAGGAAAACTTTATCGAGAATTAGGTAATTATGTTGAAAAACGTGAACTAGGGGAAGTATGTATTGCCCCATTAGATGTTCATTTTGATAAAGAAAATGTCGTTCAACCTGACTTATTATTTGTATCTGTTCGGCGTAGCAGTATTATTCAAAAATTTATTATGGGTGCGCCTGATTTTGT
>JAHDHV010000333.1 GCA_020631155.1 Bacteroidota bacterium
CATCCCTCAGCCAAGCACACATCTATGTAATTTACTATTGTCAAGTTTTTAAAAACAATTCGTAATTATTAATTCGTAATTCGTAATTAAAAAAACAATTCGTAATTATTTTTGCAAAAAATTATAACAATACGCCTCCTCCACCTTTCTACGCCTTTTTCGTGGCGGGGGGGGGAGCAGCAATTAGCTTATTTGGTAGAGGAATTGGAAAAAAAGGAGGGGATAGAACAGTTTGTAATGTGTCCGAAAGGCTCGGCGATGGAGGCTTATTGTCAAAAAAAGGGGATTGTGTACAAGGCTATCCGTAAAATTTCTCCATTCAATCCCATTTTTGCCTATCAAATCAAGCATTTTTGCCAACAAAAAAACATCAATCTCTTGCATTTACACGATGCTCATGCCCACACCTTAGCCGTTTTATCAGCTAGTTTGTTTGGCAACAAAACGCCTATGATATTGAGCCGAAAGGTAGATTTTCCCATCCGCGACAATTGGTTTTCACAATTTAAATATAATCATCCTTCAATTCGGCGAATCGTCTGCGTATCTAAAGCCATTGAAAAAATCGTTGGTGCTGCTATACAACAATCATCTATTTGTACAACGATTTATGATGGTATTGATTTGACCAGATTTGAGTCGAAAAGGGGAGGGGATACGTCTATTTTGAGAAAGGAATATGCTATTTCAGAGCAAGAGTTACTGATTGGAAATGTGGCTGCGCTTGCTGACCATAAAGACTATTTTACTTTTGTGAATACAGCCGAAATTTTATTGCAAAAAGGAGTAAAAGCAAAGTTTTTACTGATTGGTGGAGATGGTGGGCAAAAAGAAGCTATCAAGCAGTACATTCAACAAAAAAAAATATCTAAACACTGTATTTTAACAGGTTTTAGAAAAGATATTGCCGAAGTTTTACCAGAATTAGACCTGTTTTTAATGACTTCTAAAACCGAGGGGCTTGGTTCTAGCTTGTTGGATGCTTATATCTGTGGTGTGCCTGTAGTAGCAACGGCAGCAGGTGGGATTCCAGAAATTGCTAAACATGGAGAAACTGCTTTACTTGCCCCTGTTCAAGATGCGTCTACACTTGCCAATCATGTTTGCAACTTATTGAATAATAAAGATTTGCAAAAAAAAATAACTAAAAATGCCCAAACATTTGTGCAACAATTTTCCAAAGAAAAAATGGCTACACAAATGCTGGCAATATATAAAGACAGTTTATAAATTATCTCGGATATCTCAAAAAGTATGTTTCATTTTCTTACTGACACTTTATTTCTAAAATTGCTATTTAGATATTTAGCTGTTAGAGATCAGAAATTAGTTAAAACAGATCACTTTTTAATTTTTCTAATGGATATACGAGAACCTGTTTAAAGTCTTAAATCTCATGTCTCATATCTTAAATCTTTTTCCTTATTTTGATCCCGAAAACAAGCCCAAACGTTTGCGACCTCCACTAATGGCTTTTTTCTCATTAAAACTTTTCACATCCTCTAGTATAATCGTTTTTAACACCTCGCGAGTGCGTTCTTCTTTTGGAATGCTTGCCAATCTTAAATTTTGAATCCGAATGACTTCATTAATGGTTTTCACAACTGTTCTACCATTACCAAAAAATTTATCTTTATTGGCATGTAAATAACCAAAATAGGTTCGCAAATGTGCTGCTGCCGTTTCTTCCAAAGTTAAGCCTTCTTTTTCCAGCATCATCAAAGCGATTTTCATTAAATCATCCATCACAAAATCCTCAAATTTGAGGTTGCGATCAAAGCGTGATTTAAGCCCCGGATTAGACTCTAAAAACAGCTTCATATTGTCGGGGTAACCTGCTACAACGACAGCGAACTCGCCTTTCTGATCTTCCATTCGCTTGATAAGAGTAGCAATGGCCTCGCGCCCGTAATCCATACCACCGCGCTGTGTGAGTGAATAAGCTTCATCAATAAACAATACTCCACCGATGGCCAGATCAATTTTTTGCGCTGTTTTAATGGCTGTTTGCCCAACAAAGCCAGCTACCAAACTTTCTCTATCACATTCCACCAAATGCCCTCGCTCTAGGATGCCTAAAGCTTTGAAAATACGGGCTAAAATTCTAGCAACGGTTGTTTTACCAGTCCCCGGATTACCTGTAAATACAGAGTGTAAGGAAAATTGATTGAGTACTTCCTTATTACTTTCTCTAAAAAAGCGCACCAACTGAACCAGTTCTTGAATGTCTTTTTTCACCCCATTCAAACCAATTAAGCCCTCCAGTTCTTCCATTGCTTCTTTGAGTTGTTTTTCGTCAATGGGAATATCAGGCAAGCGTTTTTCTTTTTCTTTAAAAATACGCTCAATATCCTTCACTTCAATGGTAGACAATTCCTCTTTGCTCAAGCGTGTAGGCTCTTCTTCTTTCATTACACGCAAGCCCAAATTCATTTTTCCCTGTTCAATTAAAGTATTGACATAGCGGGCATTGCCAAAAAAGCGGTCGCGAGTACGGTAAGCTTCTACAATTTTATCGTATAAATAAGCCTTTGCTTGTTTGGTCAATACCACATTTCTTTTATCGGCAGCGTATTCTGCAATATCGGCTAGTTCTTGTGGCAGGTAATCGGGAAAATGAAACCACTGTGTAAAGCGCGATTTCAGCCCTGGGTTAGCGTCCAAAAAAGTTCGCATCTCTTGAGGATAGCCCGCCGCTACAATTGCCATATCGCCATCTCCTTCTGACATTTCCTTCACCAAAATTTCGAGCACCTCACGGCCAAAATCTTTTACATCATCCTTAGAACGCGCCAAGCTATAGGCTTCATCAATAAATAAAATTCCGCCCTTCGCTTGTTTGAGTGCATCCTTAACTTTAGGAGCTGTTTGCCCAATGTACTCCCCCACTAAATTAGCGCGATCAACACTGTGGATGTGTCCCTTAGAGAGCAGCCCCATATGTTTGTAAATCTGCCCCAACATTTTGGCTACTGTTGTTTTACCTGTACCGGGGTTGCCCGTAAAAACAGAATGTAGATTAAGTTTTTGCAGATCTTCAAAGCCTCTATCCACACGAATTTTTAAGAATTTTAGGTATTCAGCATATTCGCGAATCCGCGTTTTAACACTTTGTAGCCCAATTAATCCTTCCAATTCTGCCATCACCTCCTCAAAACTTTGCGGTTCTTCTTTTGTTTTTGGCACAATGGTAATGCCAGACCCAGGAATGATGGCTTCATTCATGCCCTCCTCGTATTCATCTGCTACTTCAAAAGGCAGAATGACAACGAGGTGATCCATAAATAAAATTTCGATGGTGTATTTATCTTCAAACCATGTTCCACCGTCATTTGAACCCCAGCCCGATGTAAGGGTGAATATTTTATCAGTAGGTTTAATATTGATTAGTTCAACAGTTTCGCCTTTTAGTTGGTGGGCATCATTGTAGAATTTGAAAAATAATTCGCAATTCCAAGCGGCTGTGGTAACTAAATTTCGGAAGGCAAATTCTACAAAAATATATCGCGCTTCCTTTGCATCAAACACTTTGTAGTAGGTGCGATCGTCATTAGCAATATTGGTATTTGAGGCTTCGTATAGTTTGATGGACTCTACACTAAAGTAAGGGTTATTATCTTCAGTGGTAATGCCTACATCTTCAATAAAAAACTTTTGTATGGCGACTAATTTGCCATCAATATAAGCCTCCCATTGATAAGTGCCTTTTTTCCAGTAAATACTGCTTTTTTTATTGCCCCAGCCTTCACGTACATACATGATATTGGCCTCTTTGCTAATTTTTTTTACAGAAGTTAGATTGCAAAGTTCCTTTTTGCTTTTATTTTTTACCTGATATCCTCTTAAACTGACCTCTATTTCCCAATCTTCCTCATCAAAAAGTTTGTTGTAAAAAGATAGTTCTGCATAGATATAGGTACTCTCTGCCCTGTCAAATACTCGGCGATATTTTTTCTGCTCATTAGCCAGCCATTCAGAAGACCCATATACTTTAAGGTCTTTAAATTTATAAGGCACAAAATTTTCTTTTTTTTGGGGCATATTCACCAAATTAGTAACTTTTTTTAGTAGAAAATAAACATTTAATTTGCCTTATCTATTCAAAAAATGAAAACTAAGACAAATGTTAAATTGCAAAGCATAATACTTGTAGAGGCTGTTTTGATTAACATGATAAATCAAAACAGCCTCTATTTGGGATAAGTAGTATTAAACTACCTTTTACATTAACAATATTAATAGCGAAAATAGTTTCAAAAGGTTACAATTTAAACTATAGAACTTCAAATGCTATACTTAAAATTGAGTATTTTTTATTGTATTCCCAACACTTTCCTGATCACAGACATGTGGTTCAGGTTGCTATTTGGATATTTAGCCTTTTGGCTATTTAGCTTTTATAAATTAGTAATCTCAAATTTTCCATAGATACTTGCATTATGTGTAAATAATTGAATGTTAGATACTTGAAGTTGCCATGACAACTAAAGCCGTCGTTACAGTCTGACCCACATGCATGTGGTCAGATAAAAAATCCAAAAACGAATCACTAATCTACTAATCCACGACCTATCAAAATAAGCACAAATTGTTTGCTTGAAAAGTACGGTATTTGAAATACACCAAACACACCTATATATTACGCATAATTGGCATTACCAACATTAACAAATCTTCATCATTTTCCTGTTCTGCTGGTACAATAATACCTGCTTTACTAGGCAAAGACAATTTCAAGCAAATTTCATCTATGGTTAATGCATTGAGTACCTCTAGTAAAAACTTAGCATTAAAAGCAATTTCCATAGGTTCTCCATCATATTGGCAATCTAAGGATTCGCGTGCTTCATTAGAAAAGTCTAAATCTTGTGTGGAAATGTCTAAGTTTGTTTCATTTAAATTAAAAACAACTTCGTAGGTCGTTTTATTGGCAAAAATAGACATTCTTTTGAGTGAGCTTTGTAAACTTTTACGGCTAATAGTCAATTCCTTTGGATTGTTAACAGGAATAACCGCTTCATACTTTGGATAACGTGCATCAATTAAACGGCAAACTAAGTGTGTATTGCTGAAGCTGAAAAAAGCATTGGTTTCATTAAAGGAAATCTTTACGTCTCCTTCTCCTGATGGCAATGCAGCTTTGATCAATGCTAGTGCTTTTCGAGGAATGATAAAGTCTACCATTTCTTCGGCTGTCTGATCTGTTCGCATAAATCGCACCAACTTTTGAGCATCAGTAGCCACAAATGTTAAGCCTTCGGAGTTTAGTTTTAGGTAAACACCCGTCATAGCTGGGCGCAATTCGTCATTACTCACCGCAAATAAGGTTTGGGAAATAGCCTTGCCCAATACGGCAGTTGTCAAAGTGATGCTTTGTACATCCTCCTCCGTTTCGGGAATAATCGGAAAATCCTCCCCCAATTCCCCTTGTAGTTTGTAGATTCCATTTGTTGCCTTAATTTCAATTGCTTGATTATCTTGATCAATTTCAAATGTAAGTGGTTGATCAGGCAGGCTTTTTAGAATATCCATCAACATTTTTGCAGGAATGGCAATGCTGCCATCCTCAGACGCGTTTACGTCTAGCTGTGTAGTCATAGAAGTTTCTAGGTCGGTAGCTGCAATGGTTAATTTGCCATCTTCAAAAGTGAAGAGAAAATCTTCCAAAATAGGTAGTGTTGTATTTGTGCCAATAGCACCATTCACAATTTGCAGTTGCTTAACAAGGTCAGCAGTATTGATACTAAAGGTCATGATACTAGATACAGAAGGTGTCATAAATAAATCTTAAATTTTAGAATGAAAGCTTTCAAACAAAGTTACGATTAAAAGGGGTATTTTACAACCGTCTTTTAAGCTTATTTTTCAGTAATTTTTTAAAAGCTAACTATATGAATAGGTTCATTTTAGTGGTTAATTGTTCCAAATTAATTGTAGGGGGCTTGCCGAAAATAGTGACAATTTGAAAAAAGCGTTGTCTAAAGGTAAGAAATACAAATAGCAATATCAAATCTAATAATACATTCTTTTTAATAATATACCTTGATTTATACAATCCTCTAATAAACCTTTAAAAACAGATTTTATATAATCATATCCTTAATTAAATCACTCAAAAACTTAGAACCTTGAATTACATTGCATCTAATATTCGATTTTTACGAAAATTGGCGGGTTTAAGCCAAGAGCAATTTGCAAAAAGAGTAGACATGAATAGAGGAAATATTGCCTCTTATGAGAAGGGAAATGCAGAACCTAGTATTGAAAAACTGCAACGAATTGTGGATTATTTCAATGTTAATTTGGTTTCATTTATTGAAAACGACTTGTCTAAGCAAATTGGCACAGAGCAACTTAATAATAACAAAACCCCATCTTCTTACCGAAAGGCTAATGCACCTACCAATGTAAATACACTCAAACGCCCTGCAACTGCTTCAACACCAAATAAACCCAATCATGCAACAAATGGTTATTCTTCTTACGATACTCTAGCTAGTAATCCACTCCAAAATCCTGATTTGATACAAAATTTACAACGACTTAACGAGTATCAATTTACTATGAATTATAATCAAAGTCGAGACATTAATAATATTGCCAATCAGTTGAAGCGTTTAGCCAATACAATGGATAATTTATTAGATGTCCAAAAAGATATTCTTTCTTATTTGAAGAGTAAAATTTAAAGTTTAATATTCATCCGATATCTAACCTCTAAAAGTCTGACTATATCCTGCATATGGTCAGACTTTTAGTTATTTGTGTATTATTTAGATACAATTGGAGCTAATTAAATGGTA
The DNA here is from genome assembly GCA_020631155.1 of Bacteroidota bacterium. GTDB lineage: Bacteria > Bacteroidota > Bacteroidia > Chitinophagales > UBA2359 > JAHDHV01. The sequence continues at coordinate 6,804 of JAHDHV010000333.1, forward strand.
TGTTTCAAATAGCATGTTTTTTTACCAAACAGTTTGTAGTTACTTTTACAGTTCGTGGATTTGTGATTAGTAGATTAGTGATTCGTTTAGGGAAGTTAAAAAGTGATTTATTTTAACTAATTTGAGTGTGTCAGAAAAAGAGGGATTTCATATAATAGCTATTTGCCTTGAT
>JAHDHV010000334.1 GCA_020631155.1 Bacteroidota bacterium
TCTGTAGCGGTTCTTGTGCCATTAAAAGGCATTTCTTCAATAAAACGTACTGTTATATCTGTTTCTTTAGTCCATGCTACAAAGGGCAAAATATCCTCAATATTTTTATTTTGCATAACCACCATATTGATTTTTACTTTAATGTTTCTTTGCAACAAGGCTTGGATATTATCCATCACTTGCGTAAAAACATCTCGGCGAGTAATAGTAAAAAAGCGTTGTCTATCCAAACTATCTAGGCTAATATTCATACTTGAAAAAAGCGTAGGTAATGTATCTATATGATGATGTAGAGTTGTAGCATTAGAAGTGATACAGAATGATTTTAGGTTAAATTGTTTTTTTATAGTTGTTAAAAAGTAAATGAGGTCTTTCCTTACAAAAGGTTCGCCACCTGTAATGCGAAGTTTGTTTACCCCCATTGAATACAAAATAGTTAATAGACGCAACATTTCTTCATAGGACAAAATATGAGATTTACAAAGAAAGCGAATACCTTCTTCGGGCATACAGTAAAAGCAACGTAAATTGCAACGGTCTGTTACGGCTAATCGAACATAGTTAATTTGGCGGTTGTGGGCATCGGTTAATAACATAGCCAATTTTTGCTATAAAGATAGGAGAAAAAAAACAAAATTTGCCTGAATTAAGAAAAAAACGTAGATAAAGGGATGCTTTATAAGGTTAGCGCAAGTAGCCATTATATTAAATCCTTGTTTTTTTTGATGGATTTTATTAAGATGTAAATGAGGATGAGAGATAGAAATATGGGAGTGTATTTTATTTTAAAAGAAAAGGGGAGCATTATTATCAATGAGAGAAAAAGCTTTAATCCAATTGTAAAAAAGTTAATGTAGCTCCCCTGAATAAATATTTAGTTAGTATTTTGTGCTCTAAGTCCTTTATTTAAATGAATATCTTCCTCCAAAAGCTGCTTTTCACCAACAGTTTGCTTTAATAAAGATTTTTCTGCAAGTACCTGAGTAAAATCTTTATTTTCTAACTTGCTTTCTAGCCAGACAGTCATATCTAAATAAGCATCTTTTTGAATTAAATTTTCTATGGAACGGAATAACATTAAATATTCTGTATACAATTGTTGCTTGTCTGTTTCATTATGAACACAAAGTATTTTTTTCATTAAATCTAATAACAATACCTCGTATCTAAAATAAGCTTTTTCATTTTTTAGGTAATCCTTTACAACTTCTAAACGCTTGTTTAACAAAGACTTATCATCTAATTCAACATAAATGAGCAACTCTAATAAGCGACTCATAATTTGAGCATCTACATAGCTTCTATCTCTGTCATACTGATATACTTTTTGTGTGTAAGCTAGAGCTTTGTGATAGTCTTTTACAAAAAATAAGGTCTCTGCAACTTCGTATAAAATTCCTGTTTGATGCATTATTGGAACAGAGGTTGTCAATGAATTCATTGCCTCCATAATTTTAGGAATTAAATCTTCAGCTTTTTTTAGTTGCAATTGTTTTTTATACACTTGAATATCAATATGATATGCTCGTAGCAGGATACTTTCTTTTAAGTTAAGTTGTATTTCTAATGTATATTCTTGAAGAATATTTTTTAATTTATTGCTTGCGTTGAGCGTTTCTTCATATTCATCTAAGCATAAGGTAGCAAAAGAGTAATTATTAATTATTGCCATATACTGAAAAATATTTCGTTGAGTGTAAGAGGGATGCTGCTTCATCAACGTTAATATTTGTTGAGTATGTGCTTTTGCTAATGCATAGTTGTATATATGATGATGTATTAAACCTAATATATAATGATAGTCTATTTTAGCCTTCAAAGTTAATGCACAACTTTCATTTTGCAATAAAGGGTGTTTTAACAGTGCTTTTGCTTTTTGTATTTGATTACTTTTTTGAATAAAACCACCTTTTAGCTCAACTACTTTTGAAATCAAAGTGCTGTATTGTAGTTGATTAATGTGTTTTTGTTTACTTTGTATTTGTTCCCTGCTAAGTACTTTGAGCTCAAATTCGGAAGCTGTTTTCTCTTTTAAAGCTTTTTCCCATGAAGTTAAAGTAACTAACTGTGCTAAAAAATCATTTTCTTGGGCTATTTTTTTGGCATTTTCTAAAATAGTTAGACATAAATTTTTTTGCTCACGCTTAAATAATATTTTAATGTTTTCAATGGCATTAAGCACCTCATAATAAGGAGTATTTAAATTGGAGCGTAAAAATTGTAGAATAAATTCCATAGCCTCAGATAATAATTGATCTGAACCATCTAAAGGAATATTGTGCTTTTGAAAAAAAAGAATATTATCTTCCAATAAGTTTTTAGGAGAAATTTGTATCAATTTTAACAAATTTCCCAATTTGGGAGAACTAAAAACAGCTACTTTGTTTAACTGTTTTAGCTCATCAGAGCTTAATGATTGAACAAGCTCTGAGATTTGGCGCAAATATACTTTCATAAGGGACTTATACTAGTTTTTAGCAATTAGGTTTCCAATATGGCAATTTTTTTAAAGGAATAGCAATTTTTTACTAAAAATGCAACAATTAATTTGCCAAATACGTAGCAAAATTTTTTCAATTAGCTTTTTTATGACAAAAAGGTAAAACAAATATTATAGCATATTGTAGAATAATGTGATCAATGTATTTTGAGTACTTATTTTATCATAAATTGATTTTGCTATTCCTTTGTAAATGTATATTAGTGAGTGTTTTGTGTGTTTTTTGTTTTTATTGTTCTATGAAAGAAATGCTCTTTCTTTAAAGTATTTTTATTCGCCATTAGGTTTATTTTGTTATTTTTTTTTACATGAAAAGGAAAAAAACATTAGGTACAAGTGCCTTTTTTGAGAAAAAATTCCCATTATGGGACTGTTGATGTACTTATTTCCATACAAACTTGACTATTTTAGTGGTCAATGTTTTGTTTCAGGTGAAAATACACAAAGCCACAGTTATTTATTTGAAAATAACTGTGGCTTGTGAATAACTGGGTATGTTTCATTATTATCCTAACACTTTGCCTTTAAAATTGATATTTAGCTATTTAGACTTTTGGATTTTTAGCTTTTAGAAATTAGCGATTAGTGATCAGAAATTGGAAATTGTTTTTTTTTAAACTTTTTTATCTATAAATTATTGACTATTAATTATTTACAAGGACTTTAGCGGCTAAAGTCTTCCTTGCAGAACTCATTCAAAAAGAAGCTAAAAAGTGCTAAAATACGAATCACTAATCTACTAATCACAAATCCACGAGCTGTTAAAATAGCTACAAACTGTTTGATGGAAAAGTACGGTATTTGAAACATACTAATAACTGCGACTTACAATGCGCTACTCAAATATTATAGATAAATGTTTCTGTTATTGGTATGGAATACAGAAAGAGCCATTGTCAATGATGTGCTCGCCAAAAACATTAATTCTGCGACCACTGAAGTAACCAATGATGTGTTCTGGACCAACCTCTTGTATGATTAATTCTCCATTTAATTTTAGAAAATCAGCACTTTTAGCATTGTCTTTTACAAGCCCAATAAAAGCTGATTTGTCATCATATAAAGGACTAATTTTATAAGTTCCTACTGCTATTTCAGGCACAAAAATATGGAAAGCTTCAGTATTACCTTTAAAAATAGAGATTACTTTGTGGTTATAGCCTTGTTTTGCCAGCTCTTCAAAGTAAGGACCTTTTACAGTTTCTACTTTTCCATAACGAGAAGAATACCCAAAGAAGGTAAAAGGCACATTATTGATCAAACAAACAAGGCTTGGACAGTTGGCTTCAAGTTCGTCACAAGCAAGCACCGCTTCTTCCATTTTGAGGGTTTCCCCATTTATAGGCATATTTACTAGAGCTTGTCCTCTAAGGAAATCAACCGTAATTACATTAATTTCAATTTCCTCACTGGTTTGTCCATTAACCATAATAGAAAAATTGCCATCTTCACTATAAACAAGATTCTGTCCACTAGACCAGTTCAGTTGGACAGTGCCCGGTATCAATTCCCCTCTACAATTGTGAATCACCCCTTCAATAAGCGTTGGGCAAGGCATAATCAATTTGTCCATTGCTTTGCGCTCATTTAGTTGTAAGGGCAGTACGGTAATGCTTTGGCTGCCCATATCCAAATTGTATTGAGCAGGAACATAAACCTGAAATTTGTCATTAACTGCAACGGTAGCTTCATAATAGCCTTTTTCATCAGCCTGTATTAAGCGAGGACCAACCTGTATTTCAACATTTGGCATCGGATTATCGCGGCAATCTACTACATAACCATTGATAAATGCACGAGGATCGGTAGGGTGATCGAAGTTCCAAGAAGAAAAATGACTGACTTCACCTACATATTCTAAGCCTTCTAATTTTGCTTCTCCTTCCTCTACCCATTGTCCTTTTTCTTCATCAAAATGCCACAATGGAATGCTTGCAGGGGCTTCTGCCAATAGAGGCGTTGGCACTTTCATACGGATAGTTGCCGTTTGACCTTCTCCTAGCTGTACCTGATTACCATCCATATCTGTCAACTCCAGAGAAAGCGCGCCAAAAGATACTAATAATTGTTCTTCTCCTTCTTCATTAACGCCCATGAAATCGCCTCCCGGCATTTGCAAGCTAAAAAAGTCATCTTCTGGATTAAAATGTTTGTAAGATGCTTGTAGGAAGGCATTTGCATAAGGTGTTCCATCATCATAAACATAGCCGCCTGTTGGTAGGTTAATAGTCATTTGCTCAAAATTCCCTCCAACCGTTGGGTTTTCAGTTATAAAAATGTTTTTAGTTTGTTTAACACTCATCATAACCTTGGTGTTGGTATGTGCTTTTTTGGTGTTGATGGTTTTAAAGCTGTCAAAAAAGCCATTGTAGCTCACCTGAATTTGTGTGCGACCTTTGACAACATAGGCTTTTTCAAATTGGAAAAAACCGTTTTCATCGGTGGAAGTAGTAAAGTCTAAACAGGTGACAGTTGCGCCTGAAATGGGGTTTTGTTGTTCGTCTACAACGGTGCCATATAGGTGGGTAGCATAAACATAGGGTGTCCCTTCATTGTCCCAATTGAGGTCGTCTTGTCGGCATTGTTGGAAAAGTACTGCGGTAAGCAAAAGGGAAATGGAAACGAAGAAAAGTAGTTTTGCTCTTTTCATAAAAGTAGGGGTTTGGTAGAAAATTTTTCTATGATAGGATGAGAAGAAAAAATTTTCTATTAGATTAAGAAAAAAAATATACTTGTTCGACGGGGGCAGGTTGGAGATAAAATGGAGCTATTTTCAACCCCTTGAAGGCTTTTTGAAGGCGCATAGCCCAAGCTACGCAACTGAAAAAAGGCGTAAAGGGGGCAGAAAAGAGACCATTTTAGCCCAAGATGATACCCGCCGAACAAGTCTAACACTATAAGTACCTAAGCAAAATAAAACAATACTTTAGAACACATTCTTGGTATCATTAAATAGTGTTTAGTTGAATATAGGCAAAATTATTTGACACTGCTATTTAAGATAAGCTTTTGATAATGAATGGCTTATATTGATTTTGAGGCTAATCTCTTATATCTAAAAAATGCTATAAAATGTTAGAAGTTGCTTGTTTTGTATTTAATAACTACACTATTTATCACAAAATTGTTTGGAGTGAATATTTTTTTTTAGAAAAAAGTGGTTTTGGTTTTTTGAGACAGGAGACGTGAGATAGGAGATTTGAGATTTTTTTGTGAAAAAATAGTTTTATTTTATGTTTTAAAAAGTAATTTATTTGGGGTAAGGGATGCAGAAATAGCCGTTATCAATAGAGAAGAATGGTGGAAAAACACTAGTTCCTTCTAAGTTTTGTCTGCCTGAAAATGTGCCATGTATATAATTCGAGTCTATTGCTGTAATAGTAATTGCTCCCTCATTGAGTATAATGGAATTTAAAATAGAATCAAGTGTCATGAAGTATATAATATTTGTTCCAAAAGAAAGTGGTTCGTTTATTTCATATGTCCCTACTTCTAATTTAGGTAGTAAAATATGGCACCATTTGTCTAAGGCCGTTATGGTAAATACATGATTAACATCTGTTAAATCTAACCATGTTGGAATACCAGGTATTTCTTCATTGAGAAAGTCAGCACCAATACCGTAATCATAAGTGTTAGAGTTTGCAGTAGCAATGATTTGATTATCTACAATACAACTAATGATCGTACAATTGTATTCATCTAGCTCTTCTCAAGCAGTAATTGCATTGGGTAAAACTGTTTCTAGCTCAGTATTACTTACATAAACAGTAGTATGTCCAACAAAGTTATTAGGAGTAATAACAGTGAGTTCAACAACTTCGCCAATAGGAACAATAATTGAGAAACTGCCATCTTCACTATAAATTAAATTACCTCCGCTAGACCATTTGGCATAAATACTAGCAGCTGTATTACTGCCATCACAACTTTGTACGCTACCTGAAATAGTAGTAGGACAGGATATAATCAAATCCTCTAACTGTTGTCCTCCACCTGTATTAATAGGTGGTACCTGAATGACTTGGCTACCTAAACCTACATTGTATTGTTGCAATACCTTCACTTCAAAATCAAAACCCAACGCAATATTGGTTTTATAAAATCCATTTCCATCTGTTGTAATTAAAAGTGGACCTACCGATACGCGAATATTGGCTAATGGCTCATTATTGCAATCCAATACATAACCAGCCACAAAAGTACGTGGATCAAGTGGCATATCTACATTCCAAGCCGTAAAATGACTGACTTCGCCAATGTATTCATTGCCCACTAAATTCGCTTCACCTTCTTCTACCCATTGCGCGGCTTCTTCATCAAAATACCAAAGCGGCATGGTCGGCGGTGCATCTGCGAGCATATCGTCAGGCACTTCGAGGCGAAGGGTAATTTACTTTTAATAAAATTGTATTATTTTATGCTATTTTATAGTAGTTT
>JAHDHV010000335.1 GCA_020631155.1 Bacteroidota bacterium
ATTGTTATTTTGTCGAATCTGTTTTTTGCGAAATAAAATCAGCGAATAGCAAGTAATAACTAATAACTGATTTCTAATAACTGATTTCTAATAACTGATTTCTAATAACTGATTTCTAATAACTGATTTCTAACATCTATTTACTAACATCCAAAAAATGACCAAAGCAACAATTTGAAGTGTGAAAAACTTTGTAACTTTACCTTTTTAAGTGCCAGACACTAATTAATTGCGCACAATTTTGTTCTAAAGTATTGATTTTCATTATTTTAATCAAACAAAGAGCCCTGTTTAATTATTGTGTAGTACTTACAAACACCAACAAATATTTATTGATTAAACCGTCATTACCATGCTTTGCGTTCCCACCAAACAATTGCTCACACATGAGCACCCCGACATTGATGCTATGATGTCTGTATTATTGATGAAAACATTTGGTGAAGAACAGTTTCCGGGGGCTGCCAATGCTCCTGTTATTTTTGTGTCGGCGGGCAACTTACCTGAGCAAAAAACCGCCGAAGAACTGGAAGCCGAGGGCATTATTGCATTAGATACAGGTGGTGGCCGTTTTGATACACATCCCGCCAATAACGAAATAGATGACAGCAAACTCAAGCGAAGTGCCACCGATTTAGTTGCCGAAACATTAGGCGTTTTGCAGCATCCACATTGGGAAATGCTGATTGAATATGTGCGAATACAGGACTCCACAGGGCAAGGAATGCGCTCTACAGATTACCTACATCACATCGTTTCTTTGCCCAATATCCTGACGGGTTTGCAGTTATTGTATCCCAATAATTCTGAAAAACAGCTAGAAGTTGGTTTAGAACTCCTTAAAGTTATTCCCAAATATTTAGAACATAAAGTTAGTAAAAACGCCTATGATAGAATGGCGGAAAGTTTTTTAACACAAACTCCGCTTGACAATGAAGCCCTTAATTTTTTAGTTGTTATACAAAAATATATAGATAGTTATTTGAAAAACAAAGCTATTGATGTAGACAATGCAGCTCCTCAATACAAAAAATTACTGGATTGGCGACAGCGGCTACTGACCAAGCCTAAACAAGCATTTTCGCGAAATAAATTAGATGATGTCGTATCACTGAAAGCGGTGATTATTGGGGCGCACTATTATTTTGAAGGTGATGAAGCAGCGATTCTAAAACACATTAGCTTTTGTTTAGATGCCATCATTGCGCGAGAGGAACGATGGGTGAGTGCTTTGCAAACTCTGGCTGAAAAAGCGATTGTTGAAGAGGTACGCGGTGCAAAAGTTGTGGGCATTGAATCAGAGAATGGTTTGGTGATTAAAGCGGCGCGTTTTCGTTATAATGCAGATTTGGTGGTCTATCGCAATACCGAAACAGGGGGGACTTCCTTCATTATCAACCGAAAAGGCCGTTTGCATAGTTTTGATATGAGCAATTTAGCTGCAAAAGTACGGCTAGTAGAAGCACAAATTCGAGCGCAACAACCTGATTATGAACAAGCTCGCGCCTTTGGCAATGTACACGAATGGTTTTACCATCAATCAGGCAACTTTTTAATTTGCGGTTCTCTCAAAGCCCCCGATTTTAGCCCTAGTAAAATACCTCTTATTGATCTCCTACAAATTACTTATACCGAAATTGATTGGAGTGCTTCCTTTCCGATGCAATATTTAGATGTATATGTTAATTATAAATTTTACTTGACATAAGCTGATTTAAGTGCCAAGCACTATTTAGTTGTGCACAATTTTGTTCTAAAGTATTAGAAATGAGGAGTTTAGTCTTTTACTATTGTAACATTAATTTTGTCTAAGTACTTAAGTTAAGCTAATTGAGGTCATAACTAAGTGCCAAACACTAATTAATTGTACATAATTTTGTTCTAAAGTATTACCTTTTAGTTTTTTAATCAAACAAAGAGTATCGTTTAATTATTGTATAGTAAGTAACTAGACAAAATTAAACAACCATTAGATTTGTCATAAATTATTAGTAGTGAGTTAATTATCTCACATCTTATGTCTAAGTACTTACTTATTAAATCATAACTTTTTATTAAAAAACACTAATTTTTAGTTTAAAACTTTTGAATTTAGTTTTTTGCTACCAAGAAAAGTCGTATATTTGCGCTTATTAACCACAAAAAACAGCCAATATGTTAGCACAAGCGTTACTAGGGGAATTGCGATTTGAAGCAGAAAATACCCGAAAGTTATTCAATGCCATTCCTGATGATGTATTGAGTTACCGACCAAATGATTTTAATTGGAGCATTGCCGAACTTGCCACTCATACTGCCGAAGTATACAATTGGTGGGATAGTACTTTGAATAAAGAAGTGTTTGATATAGGTACTTACAAATATGACAAGGGTGATATTTCTACAATGGCTGGTATCAAGGCAAAATTAGAGGAAAATATTGCCAATGCCATTAAATGTTTGGACGGTTACGCTGATGAAAAATTGATGGAAGCATGGTCTATGAAAAATGGCGACACTCAACTAATGCCGCCGATGCCTAGAATACAGGTGATTCGAGGTTTTTTGATGAATCACTTATATCATCATCGCGGTGAATTGGTTGCTTATTTACGTGCTAATGGAAAGCCTGTCCCCGGTTTATATGGACCTTCTTATGAGGAACAAATGGCGGCGCAGAAAATTCAAGAAGTATAGGCACTTTCTTTAAACTGAATATTTATTAAATTGTTGACTTTCAAGAGTTTAAAATCTCTTTCCAAAAGCAATGGAAAGAGATTTTGTTTATTTATTCTACGATTAAAAAAATGAAAAACCTTTTAATTTCAGCCCTTTTTTTATCCCTTACTAGTTGCGTATACGGGCAAAATGTAGACTTATCTGTTTTTGATAATTTAGTAGGCAAAACTTGGCAAGCAGAAGGCAAATGGGGAGACGGAAGCAAATTTAAGCAAGCCTTAACTTTTGAATATGCCTTAGGCAAATCACTTGTTTTGGTGAAAGCCAAAGGATTTACAGATAAGGAACAAACAAAGTATGATTGGCGAAATGTAGGCATCCGAAAGGTGGATAAGGAAGCGAAAAAAATAAAGTTTTGGGAATTTGATGTTTTTGGTGGTACTACTGAGGGAGATATAACCGTACAGGATAAAAATATACTGTATCAATATAAATATGGCAATACAATGGTAAGCGATTTGTGGGAATATGTAAATGATTCTACCTATAATTTTACCGTAGGCAGTCGTAAAAATGGAGAATGGGCACAAAAGTATTTATCTTGTCAGTTTACTGCTGAAAAGCAATACAATAAAGCTGTAGAATTTAATCAACTAAAGAAAAAAATGTTAGGCACATGGATAGCAGAAAATGCAAAAGAAACCGTTATAAAAGAGTGGACAATTGATGAAAATGGTGAATTATTAGAACAGTCAACTTATCTAAAAAATGATTCAACAAGAACAAAAACCTTGGGTAAAATAGAGCATTTTGATTTTGACAATGAAGTATTGCTATTATATGCAGATAAAGATAATTCTATGAAAATGTATAAGGCTTTTTTCTGGACAAAAGAGAAAATAGCATTTGCAAATACAGATTATGAAGATAATACTAAAGTTACTTATTATTTTAAAGATAATAATACTTTAATCCTTGAATTTGAACATAAAAGTAGACCCAAATCAACTGGACAGGTAATAGCGTTTAAAAGAAAATGAACAACTGTTTTTTTAGGGGATTGTGATTAAGTCTGATTTTTTAGTGGTGCCATCTGGCAAGTAAAGCATTAAGTATGCCTCTTGTGGTGTGTCCTGAATTGGTACTTTCTGTTCATATATGTATTCTGGCAAGTTTCCTTCTGCAATGATTTCTCGAAAACTGCCTGTTTGAGTGCTTATCTTACTATTAATATATAATTTGCAATATTCCTTGCTTAATTCTACCTCTGAAATAATTTTAAAAGAAAGGGGAAATTGATTTTGAGCAATAGTATTAGAGGACGTACTTATAGGCTCAATACTCAAAATAGGAATAGTATGCTGAACTGATGCCGAGGTTTGGTTATAGAAAACACTCAATGGTTCTGTAACTGCTGTTTTGAAATTGTCAATTTGTATTTTGGCTTGAAGCTGTTGAATACCTTCTTTAAAAGAAATACTTGTTTGGAAAGTGTATTTTTTATAGGTGATGTCATTGACTGGGGCATGTTTAATTTTAGTTTTTTGTATAAACTTACAGGAATAGGGATGCCCATTAATAAATATTTGTATCCACTCTTTTTGAATAATTTTATTAGAAAAAACATTAATAGTGACTTGTTGTTGAGGGGTATCAATGACCCAGGTGTTGGCTAAAAGTTGGTTGAGTTGAGGGTGGAGCCATCCAATATTTAATATTGTTTCTTCCTTTGAGTGCCCTGTTTGTTTTTCATAAGATTTTTGCTGTGAAACTGCGGACAGCGAACTTCTAATATTTATTTGTTGTAACGCTTTTTCTATTTTCTGATTTATTTTATCAGTAAATTCATCTTGTTGAATATCAACAGCTAAAGCGTTTTCAAAATCTCGCACTGCTCCTTTATTACTCCCTAGTGCCTTCCTGCTCATTCCACTATAATAATAAGCTTCTTTTAACAAAAGTGGATCGCAGCACTTGCAAGTACTTAAAGGCAGTATTACTTTATTGTAAAAATCGGCAATGGCTTCTGAGTATTGTTTACTTTGACTTTTATTAACGGCAATTTCATGCTGTTCTTGTATGCGCTCACAATTTGGAGCAACTTGAGCCAAAGCCCATTGTATAAAAAATAATGGCAACAGTATTATATATCGTACTTTCATATGGTAGTTTAACGTGAACAATTGCAATGAAATATTTAGACAGTAAGTAGACGATTGGTTTATCAGCTTTCTTCTAAACTAGGTACGATAAATGCGGATAAAAAGATTACTTAAATATTAGTAATTGCATGGTACACTTTTTTTTAGAAAAAATCAACTTTCATCAGTATTTATTTTTGTTGTTCATTTCATAAGTGTTTTATTCAAAACTTGACAATGATACATTAGATTTTTTTTTAGCTCCAAAACATTGAGCCGCAGATTTATGATTAGCTACTTTTTTTGAATGACATTTACTGCTAATTAAAGCATTGCAATTCAATGTTTTAGCGCAAAATTGTCTAATGTTTGGTACTTAAAACAGTCACTTATACGTTGAATAAGAAATTAGTACTTACACAAGTTTTGTTCTAACTTGACAATAGATTTGTTCGGCGGGTTTCATATCGGGCTAAAATTGCCTCTTTTTTTCCTACTTGTAGCCTCAACACATAGCAACCATGTATCTCAAAAAACGCTACATTAGGGAACAAAATCCATCATTTTCAGCTTCAAAAACAAAATCTAGACGGCCTCTAAAGTATTAGTAGTCAGTATACTAGTATACTGATTTTGAAATATTAACTTTGTGTAAGTATTTGCATTACACATACCAAAAAAAGATAAGTATGAACACAAAAAGTATTATTTTAACCGTTCTTTTTTTAGTTGTAAGTAGTCAACTTTGGGCGCAAAGAGGCTATTCTTCGGCATCAGTAAGCATGAATCGAGCTAACAGTGTAGTTGCTGCCGATCAGGTGATTGTGGAAGAATACATCAATTACCACACTCATAATATTGAGATGCCAAAAGCTAATGAGGATATTGCGCTCAGTTTAGATTATTACAAAGTTAATGACAAAGAGTTAGTGTTGCAAGTAGGACTTGCCACGAAAAGGATGTTGGATTACTCGGCCATAACACCTATCAATGTTTGTTTGGTAATTGATCGCAGTGGTTCCATGAGCTCAGATAACAAATTAGAAAAAGTAAAAAACGCGCTTAATAAATTTGTAAAAGGCTTACGCCCTGATGATTATTTGTCTATTGTTGCTTATTCCTCTGCACCAAAGTTAGTATTAGCAGCACAAAAATTTGGTCAGATTCCAAATGTCCAAAACATTATTGACAACATTCATTCTGGTGGGTCCACAAATCTACATGGCGGACTGATGATGGGCTATGAAGAAGTGAATAAGAATAGGAAAGAAAATTATAATAATAAGGTTGTTTTGTTAACCGATGGCATTGCTAATGTTGGAGTAACCGAACCTGAAGCGATTGTTAAGCAGTCAGGTGAGTACAATAAACAAGGCATTGATGTGTCAACAATTGGTGTAGGAAATGATTTAAATTATGCCTTACTTCAGCAAATTGCTCAACAGGGTAGGGGGGCGAATCATTTTGTAGGCAATGAAGCAGAGGATATTTACAAAGTTTTTGAACAAGAATTAGAAAGTTTATTATCTCCTATTGCTAAAAATGTGTCTTTAGAGTTGATATATCCATATGAAATGATACCCAATAAAGTTTTTGGTTATGCGCCTGAATTTTCGCAACAGCGCATTAATATTCCACTAAATAATATTAACAATGGACTGACACAAGTTGTTTTATATCAATTTAAAGCGAATAAGCCGCCTACACAAACCATTATTGCAAAGCTAAATTACACTACTTGCCGTACTGGGGAGCAAGAAAGTGTAGTTGAAGAATTGAGTTTGGTTAATAAAGAACATGCTTATTCCAATGAGGAAGTGATAAAAAGTTTATACATTGCAAAAATGGCTACAAGCCTCAAAAAAATGGCAGCAAAGGTACAAAATGGTGAAATGAAGGAAGGACTTGCCATCATCAACACTAGCTTAGAGGAAGTCAATAAGCGATTTCCCTATTTAATGGATACGGATTTAGTTAGAGTAAAAGACATTTTGGAGAAGAATAAAAAAATAGTAGATGAATTAATAGAGGGCACAGCATCTAGTCGGTAGTTAATAGCAAACAATTTAGTAAATACCCTGTTTGTTACTGAAGACTCCGAAGATTTTTGTCTTGTTTTTTTGTAGGCTAAAATGTGAT
>JAHDHV010000014.1 GCA_020631155.1 Bacteroidota bacterium
AAGAGGCTTTAGCTTCCTTTGCTTTACTTGAATAAAATCTTCGGAGTCTTCAGAAGGGATTGTGAAAAAACTAAAAAATATGACACAAGAAGAACTACTACAATTAATTGAGAAAGCGAAAAAAGAGGAGTGGACAGAGTTGCATTTGGAATGGCAAGAAGTAAAACAATTACCCAAAGAAATAGGGCAACTGACTAATTTACAACAACTTGATTTATATGGTATTAAATTAACAACGTTACCTATAGAAATAGGACAACTAACTAATTTACAATACCTTAATTTAAGCCGCAATAAACTAACAGCTTTACCTATAGAAATAGGACAACTAACTAATTTACAACAGCTTGATTTAAGCAACAATCAACTAATAACTTTACCCAAAGAAATAGGGCAACTAACTAATTTACAACGACTTGATTTAAGTCACAATCAATTAACTGCTTTACCTATAGAAATAGGGCAACTAAACAATTTACAACAACTTGATTTACAAGGTAATCAACTGAAAAGTCTACCATTAGAAATTTCTTGTATTACTCAATTACATAAATTCCGTTTTTATGGTAACCCTATTGACGATGATTCTCCATTCAAAAAATTTACACTTGCAGGCGTTTACCAACTCCTAAAAGCCAAAGAAAGAGAGCGTTTTAAAATCGGCATTGTAGAATTGCCTCACGCTTTACGCACTGCTTTTCAGCGTTATTTAAGCTTTTTTGATGATTATATTTTAACTACAAAAGGAAAGCACATCAACTTCAAGGTGAATAAACATCCTAAAGGTTTGGAAATAGAAGTAGAAGTAACACCTGATATTAGCCTTGAAGAAATCAATGCCTATTTGATAGAATATACTGATTATTTATGCAAAAAAGCAGATGATATTGCTCAATATTTTACCATTCCTGCACATGAAACAGAAATTAAACTGCTAAAACTAGAAATGGAGAATAAAGTAGCACAGTTTGAACAAGATGTAAGGATAGCGAGAACCAAAAATGAGCTTTTAGCAAAACATAATGCAGTATTGGAACAGGTTCTTTTTCAATTGAGCCAACAAAATATTTTCCTTCAAAATAATCAAACACAATTACAAAACACCCAAACCAAAGTAGATACAAAACTCACCGTAAATATTCGCAATCACCTCAAAATTGAACAGGTACAAACCGATTTTGAGCGTTTGATAGAGGCATTAAAGGCGGCTAATTTGCTGAATCCGCAGGAGGTAGCGCAGGCTGAAAAACTACAGGATGAACTGGATAATTATGACGCGGAAACAGCAGAAGAATTGCTGCAAAATAAGGGTTTTAAAAATCGCTTTGGGCGTTTTATCAAAAAGGTATTGGGCAAAGGCAATGATTTACATACCATTACCGATAAAATACCTGATACACTCAACACATTAAAAGACTTTGCAAAACAAATAAATTTGCCAGACATTGTGCAAAGATTAACTGAAATATTTTAGCTACGCGCTTATGTTTAGCATTACGCAATGAATAATATCACATACATTCTATACAAATTCCTTTCTTTTTATTTCTAAACTTGATCGTTCTAATCACGAATCTACTAATCACAAATCCACGAACTGTCAAAGTAGCCCAAACTGTTTGGCTAAAAAGTGCAGTACTTGAAGCATTCCCAATTTCAAATATACTTACCCTTCCCCCATCCAATCTACCAATTCATTAAAGGTATTGACCAATTCTTTTTGTTGTTTGGGCGGTACAGATTTGCTTTCGCATTTTTTGATAAATACCTCTACAGGCTCTAATTCATCCAAGTTGATCGGGCTGTTGAGTTGCTCGTCTAAGGTAGCGGCGGCTTTGCTGTACTGCACTCGCGTTTTTAAAATGTCTACGTTTTTGTCTTTTGCCCATTCTTTGACTTGCTCGGCTAGTCTAGGCTCGTAGTTGTCTAATTCTACAATAACTTCCGCCCAAACGGCCGCTTCTGTCATTGGCAAATCGAAGGTTAATAAAGCTTCTTTTACCTTTTGTAAACTGCCTTTAATGCGTAATAACTGACGATAGACAGGAACTTTTATAGATTCAATATTTTTGATAGCGTCTTTTTCAAAATCTATACACAATAATTGTTTTTGATCTTTTCGCTCCGTAAAACTCAATGGAATGGGTGAACCTGAATAGCGAATATGTGCTAAATTATTGACTACTTGCGGTTTGTGGATATGCCCTAGTGCGACATAAGTAAATTCAGGTGGAAAAACCTCGGCTGTTACCTTACCTTGATTGCCAATATGAATGTCCTTTTCACTATCAGAGGTTGTGCTGCCTGCTGCAAATAGGTGCCCTGTTACAACGATGGGTAGCTGCTGCTCTTTATAGGGTAAAATGCAATCGCGAATTGCCTCATAATGCCTGCGAATCCCCTCTTTAACGCGCTGCACTCGCTCGCTATACTCTTCCCCTGCAACGGCTGCGCGAAGGTCGCGGTCTCTTAAAAATGGCACAGCCCCAACAATGCCAATGACTTCGCCTGCTTCATTTTTTACAGGAATCACCTCATCCTCAATATTGTGACAAGCACCGCCAACTACCTGAACGTTAAAGCGTTGTAACAATTCTTTGGGTGCATTTAGGGTTGCTACAGAATCGTGATTGCCTCCCGTAATGATGATGTTTCGACAACGTGTAGTGGCATTTTGCAAAAAGTCGTAATATTGTTTAAGGGCGTAGTTCGGTGGGTTACCCATATCAAAAACATCCCCCGCAACGATAAGAGCATCAGGTTGATAGGTGTCTAAAACTTCGAGTAGCCATTGTAAAAAGCAATCGTGTTCGATGTGCCTGTCAAGATTACAAAGGCGTTGTCCAAGGTGCCAGTCAGCAGTATGTATGATTCGCATTTGTTATTTTTTTGGGTGGAAGCACAAAATTTTGTGTCTTTACAAATTTTTAGCTTTTATAAATTATATTATTTTAACCTTATTATTTTTCCATTTTGTAAAATAGCTTTAGGTTGCGCTCACTTAGGGTTTTTAGTGGAAATAAGCCGTAGGCAAACACAAGTAGGCTAAATTCATAAATTTATCCTACACTAAGCAATCAATTTCAATAGGTAATGATACTTTAATTAGGCGATTCTCGTTAATATGGTTAAATTTGGCGGAAAATAAGCATTAATAGATGTGAGATATTAGACATGAGATGTGAAACAGTTGATTTAACATCAAATAAATTGCTTATCTATCTAATACTTATTTTTACATTCATTTAATTAACATTCATAGACTAATTAAGTAAGTAGCTAGATAACACTTAAATTTATTTAAGATTCTGACAATAAATTCACCTTACAATCTTATGTCTCTCTACTTACTAAGAGCAATATACAATGAAAAAGCATATTTTACTAATTCTTTCTATTTTTTTACTACTCTCCACTGATTTTTTATTAGCACAAGAAGCCGAAAATGCGGATTGGCAGCAGGAAGTGAATTATACCATTGAAGTGAGTTTAGATGATGAACAACATCAATTGACGGGTTTCATTCAGATGGAGTATCACAATAATTCTCCTAATGATTTGACCTTCATTTATTTACATTTATGGCCAAATGCTTATAAAAATGATCAAACAGCTTTTGCTCAACAGCAATTGGAAAATGGCTCAACCGAATTTTACTTCTCTAAACAGTCGCAACGAGGCGGTATCGAAGGCTTGGATTTTAAAACAGATGAGGGTGATAGACTGCTGCCTATTCCTGATGACAAACATCCAGATATTGTTAAATTGGAGTTAGATGAACCTTTAAAAAGTGGAGAAAAACTAAGTATTGGCACCCCATTTATGGTAAAAGTTCCTAATTCTTTTTCCCGTTTAGGGCATGTCGAACAATCCTATCAAATTACCCAATGGTATCCCAAACCTGCTGTTTATGATGCTAAAGGCTGGCATCCAATGCCTTATTTGGATCAGGGGGAATTTTATTCGGAATTTGGTTCTTTTGATGTCAAAATTACGGTTCCTAAAAATTATGTGCTTGGTGCAACAGGAGATTTGCAAAATGAAGAAGAACGCGCTTGGCTCTTAGAAAAAGCAGCACAAAGTCTTGATAACCTTGATATTAACAAGGGAATGGAATTTCCAAAATCGGCAATAGAAACCAAGACCTTGCACTACAAACAGGATAATATTCACGATTTCGCTTGGTTTGCCGATAAAAGATATTTGGTGCGAATGGATTCGATAACATTGCCAAATTCGGGGCGAACAGTGGATGCTTGGGCAATGTTTTTACCTGAAAATGCACAACTTTGGTCAAAGGGAATTGACTATATTAAGGATGGCACATTGTTTTATTCTAAATACGTTGGCGATTATCCCTACAATCAGGTAACGGCGGTGGATGGTGCGCTAAGTGCTGGCGGCGGCATGGAGTATCCAACAATTACGGTCATCGGGCAAATGAATAACGCAATAGGTTTGGAAACGGTGATTGTTCATGAGGTTGGGCATAATTGGTTTTATGGAATTTTGGGCTCGAATGAACGGGCTTACGCTTGGATGGATGAAGGCATTAATTCGTATTATGAAAAGCGATATTTTGAGGAAAAATACCCTGATAAAAAATTGCTTGGACAGTTTGCCAAAAGTGGATTGGCAAAATTTCTGAATGTAGCGGACTATAAAAGTAAAGAATTAGATTATTATAGCTATTTGTTTCAAGCAAGACAACATAAGGACCAACCTATAGAAATTCATTCTGAAAAATATTCAATGATTAATTATTTTTCTTCTGTTTATGGAAAAGCGGCCTTAGCCTTCAATTATTTAGAAACTTATTTAGGGCAAAAACGCTTTGATGCCTTAATGCAGAAATATTATCAACAATATCAATTCAAACATCCGCAGCCAAAAGATATTAGACAACTCTTTGAAAATGAAACAGGTAAATACCTAGATTGGTTTTTTGATGAGCTACTCGTAACCAATAAACCTGTAGATTATCACATTAAAAAAGTGCAGTTGAAGGGGGAAAAAATTGGCAAAAAGACCTTTGACCTTGTTACTTTAAAAAATAAATATGGTAATGTGCGAGGGCCATTTACCCTATCGGCAATCAAAAATGATAGTATAAAATATAGTCGCTGGTACGATGGGTTTAGTGGAGAAATGGAGGTGTTATTCCCTTCTGGCGACTACGAAGCTTTAACTATTGATGCTCAACAAGTGATTCCGGAAACGAATCGGCAGAACAATACTTATCGTTTGAAGGGTTTGTTTAAAAAGCGACCGCCTTTGCGTTTACAGCCATTGGGTAGCCTCGAAAATCCTAAGCGCAAGCAGTTGTTTTTTTCCCCAATTTTGGGTTATAATCACTATGATAAATTAATGTTGGGCATTGGTTTTTACAATAGTTTATTTCCCCGAAAAAATTTAGAGTATAGTATTGCACCTATGTATACCTTTGGTTCTAAAGGATTTGCAGGTATGGGACAAGTCGCGTATACATGGTATCTAAAAAAAGGCTTGTTCCATCATTTGCGATTTAACGTGGCTGGCAGCACTTTTACACATGGCAATTATACGGCACAAACGAGCGTTAATCGCGACTTGATTTTTGACAAGCCATTCCGTTTTTACAAAATCGCGCCAGAAGTTCAAGCTCGTTTTCGGGAGCCTTCTGCGCGTAGTTCTGTGCAAAAAAGCGTAAAATTTAGGCATGTCAACATTCAAAAAAGCAATACAGACTGCCCTAGTGATACGATTAATTGTTTTACGAACAATAATACCGTAAAGTATGATTATTATGTGAATGAGTTATCTTTTAATTTTAAAAATAAACGGGCTGTTAATCCTTATCAATTCACTGTTTTTTTGGAGCAAAGTGATCGTTTTATTAAAACATCTTTGGAAGCAAATTACCGATTTACTTATGCGAATAAACGGCGGCGCGGCATGAATGTTCGTTTATTTGCAGGAGCTTTTTTACAAGACGATTTACAAGCGTTGGTAGATAATGATTTTAAATTTAATATGAGTGCTTTAAAAGGGAAAAAGGATTATTTATTTGATCATACCTATTTGGGGCGTGTCGAAGGAGGTGGTTTTTTAGGGGCGCAGGTGAATCCAATGCGAAGCGGTGGTTTTAAATTGCGTACCGATCAGTCAGGCGGCAATGAGGTTGGTTTGTCAGATAACTGGTTGGCAGCCATTAATTTAGATGTAGATATGCCTGTTGATTTTCTGCCATTGAGTGTTTATGCTAACTTTGGGTTCCACGATCCAAA
The DNA here is from genome assembly GCA_020631155.1 of Bacteroidota bacterium. Classification (GTDB taxonomy): domain Bacteria; phylum Bacteroidota; class Bacteroidia; order Chitinophagales; family UBA2359; genus JAHDHV01. The sequence continues at coordinate 6,267 of JAHDHV010000014.1, forward strand.
AGAATTATCGGGAATTAGTGAGCAATTTGTTTATGATATTGGGGCAACTTTAAAATTGATTCCAAATACGGTAGAGGTTTATTTTCCTATTCTACATTCTAATGATTACAAAAATGCAGTTGATGCGAATACAGACAATTATTTCCAAAAAATTTCCTTCTTTATTAATTTCCACAATTTAAATCCAATTAGTCGAGTGAGGGCTTTGGAGTTTTAGGAGTTTGGAAGGTTTTTACTTATTTTTTCACATAAAAAAAGGCACAATCAACTATTATGATTATGCCTTTGTGAACCTGAAGAGACTCGAACTCCTAACCTTCTGATCCGTAGTCAGATGCTCTATCCAATTAAGCTACAGGTCCGTTTTTCTAATAAGATTTTTATTAGAGTGCAAAGATACGTTTTTTTTCTTTGCTTACAATAAGTTAAACTCACTTTTTTTAAAAAGAGTTCCTTTTTCTTGAAAAGATTTTTGAGGAAATTAATAGAGTGTGTCAAGAAAAGAGGGAAATCAGATATATTCACCTTAATTTAAAAAGTGTTAGGATTGTCTAAAGGGTTTTCTTTTTTCTTGATAAAAATAGTACAGATGTAATGCATTTACGTCCCAATACTCAAGACAATGAAACTTTTTCGCTAAAAAATTGCCCTGAAAGTCACAACTATTATAGAATACAAAGCAGCACGACAACTTGACAAAGAGCAAGATACGCTAACAGGAATTTATCATGGAAATCCCAAAATAAAGTTGTTTTTTTAGGCAATGCTTAAGTGCCAAGCACTATTTAATTGTGCACAATTTTGTGCTAAAGTATTAAAAATGAGTAGTTTAGTCTTTTACTATTGTAACATTAATTTTGCCTAGATACTTACCCTAGTAAATTGCACGAACTATTGATTAAATTTAGTGATTAGTTTTTAAAAAAATTCGTAATTCGTAATTTCTAATTCGTAATTAAATCTACCAGCCTAATTTTTTATATTTTAAATAAGCCAAATGTAGGCGAGTGTCGTAATTATTTTTTTTGTAATCTTTTCCATTATAGCCTGCGGCAAATTTCGCCCAATTTTTATTGCGTAAATGCCTTACTAGATTATTGCTTTCAATAAATCCGATAAATGTTTTTAAATGCTCATATTCCGATTTATATTGTGCATTTACAAATTTTTTAACTGACTTATATTCAGACACATAGTAATTAAAACCCATCACCTGAAACAAGCCCCAAGAAGCTGAGGCCAAAGCAGCCTCCTCATGTATTTTCACTGCTTTGCGAAGCCGATCATATTCCCCCTCACCGCCACGATAGTGTTCGCGCGTCCATCTTTCATATAAAATATCTTCATTTCCTCTTACTAAGCGTTTAGGATTGATCAAGCGCGCTTCTAATTCTCGCCAAAAAATATGGCCTTCAAACAAAATCTTCGGTTTACCACTCTTCAAAAAACCACTTCCACTAGACTCAACCGCTACTACTGCCTTAATCGCTGCGCCTTCTACCCCTAAGCGTTTTGCGGTATTAATAATCTGAGCGGCAGTCAGTTTTTTAGGATGGCGGCCAGATACAATTCTAGGATCATCATCATCGGTAGGGCGATCGTCAGGGAGGTCATCTGTATCGTTACCCCCAAAAATAAAGCCCGTAAACCAACCAATTGCACCCGATTTTAACACCTCCCCTGCAATGTCTTTCACCGCTTCAATAAAACCCTCATTCTCTTCGGCTTCGCGCTTCTTTTGGGCAGCATCATTCTGTCTAATTTTTTCTTCTACTGCTTGTTTTGCATCAGTAGAGCGATTAGATAATATAATTTTTCGCTTAATCTTTCCTAAAATTCGATCAGAAATGCCCTGTACAGCCAATAAATCTTCTTTTTCTCTAAAATGTCCTATAGTTCTTCGATGTGTAATGATGCGCTCTGCTACTCTTGGGCCTACACCATGTAATCGTGTTAGCTCCATCATTTTAGCAGTATTCACATTGATTTTGTTGTTTGTTGCCATTGATGTTGTTAAAGTTTTTCTGGAAAAAATATCCTTATGGATAACAATTGAAAACTGATATAAAGTTCCCATTAATTTAGATAAAATTCATTGTTGTCTGTCACAAATTAAGTGCTTAGACATAAAATTTGAGCTATCACTTGACAATGGTAAATTAGACTTTTCTTTCAAATCAAAAACACTGATTTGGTTATCTAAGTATTGCTGGAAACGTTGATCCGTAGATTAGTGATTCGTGATTAGGTGTTTTTTTGATGGCAGTTTTCTTTTTTTAATAATTTGTATAACAAAGGCTTTAGCCATCATAACTTCACAAAAATAAATAAAACAGACAATTATAAAATTAAAAAAATATTATTTTTTCCTTTCTCAATTGGTATGTTTCATTATCATCCTAACACTTTGCATTTAAAATTGATATTTAGCTATTTAGACTTTTGGATTTTTAGCTTTTAAAAATAAAAAATCATCATTTGACAACTAACACACATATAAAACATTAACTATTCATAAATGTGTAATGGCTAAAGTCTTCGTTACAGAACTCATTCAAAAAGAAACTAAAAAGTGCCAAAATACGAATCACTAATCTACTAATCACGAATCCACGAGTTGTTAAAATAGCTACAAACTGTTTGGTGGAAAAGTACAGTATTTGAAACATACCTCTCAATTTACTTACATCAAATTACACATTTTTATAATTAAAAAATATTAGTAATATACCATTGTCAAGTTAAATACAACAAACATCATTTTTCTGCCCCAATCACCAACGCTTTTTACAATACATTCGTTTTTTTTAAAAAAATACAAAATACACAAGCGAGGTTTTGTATCTCTACAAAATAAGTAATGCAAAAATACTTATCTCTTATCTCATCTCCTGTCTAAAATCTCCTATCTAAATTTAAACAATAAAAAAATGAAACAACTTTACGGATTCCTACTTTTAGTATCCTTAGCCCTATTAATAGGGTGCAGCTCAGAAGAAGACAGCAATGTAATGAACGAAAGTACAGACAGCTTGAACAATACTACTGACTTTTCTGCTGATGCTGACATTATTGACCCTACTACAGAGGGTGAGCAATACAATGAATACCCTGAAAATCAGTTTATTAGCGTTAAAGAGGAACCAACTTCGACCTTCTCTATAGATGCCGATGGTGCTTCCTATAGCAATGCTAAACGATACATCGAAAACGGCAGTTTACCGCCTACCGAAGCCATTAGAATTGAGGAATTTATCAACTACTTTAGCTACCAATACCCCGAACCTACGGACGAGCATCCTTTAGCCATTCGCACACAAGTTGGCGACTGTCCTTGGACAGAAGGCAACAAATTAATTCAAATTGGTTTGAAAGGCAAAAACATTCCGGCAGGCGACCTACCTCCTGCCAATATCGTTTTTTTAATTGATGTATCTGGCTCTATGTCAGCAGCTAACAAACTCCCCTTGCTTAAAGAAGGCTTTTTATTATTGGTCGAAGAAATGCGCCCACAGGATAAAGTAGCCATTGTTACCTATGCAGGTAGCGACAGGGTAGCTTTAGAAGCAACAAGCGGTAATGATAAGCAAAAAATTATAAATGCCATTAATAACCTAGAATCTGGAGGCAGCACAGCAGGCGCAGCAGGTATTACAACTGCCTATGAAATTGCAGAAGCTAATTTTGTGGATGCTGGCAATAACCGCATTATTTTGGCAACAGATGGCGATTTTAATGTAGGTCCATCTAGTCAAGATGAGTTGGTAAAAATGGTGGAAGAAAAGCGACAAAACGGCGTTTTCTTAACCGTTCTTGGCTTCGGCACAGGCAATTTAAACGATGCCATGATGGAGCAACTCGCCAATAATGGCAACGGCAATTACGAATATATTTCCAGTATGTCGGAGGCTAGAAAAGTGTTTATTCAGGAGTTTGGAAAATTGTATACAGTGGCTAAAGATGTAAAAATCCAAATTCATTTTGATGAAACGGTGGTGGACAGCTACCGCTTAATTGGCTATGAAAATCGCTTATTGAATAATGAAGATTTTGAGGACGACACCAAAGATGCTGGCGAATTAGGAGCGAATCAAACGGTGACGGCTATTTATGAGGTTACCCTCGTTCCGCGCCCTAGCTATTACAACGCCATTCCGTTGAATGTGGATTTTCGCTATAAATTGCCTGATGAAGATACAAGCCGTCCGATGTCGGTGGATGCGGTAGATAGAGAGGTAAAATGGGCAGATTGTTCGGAAGATTACCGTTTTGCAGCAGCTACGGCAGCCTTTGGTATGTTGTTGCGCGAATCCGAATTTGCTGGTACGACAACCTTTGATAATGTTATTGAATGGGCAGAACAAGCACGCGCTTTTGATCCCGAAGGTTTGCGTGCCGAATTTGTGGAAGTGGTGAAAAAGGCAAAGCAATTGTAGGTTTAGATAGATTTTTGGACTTTTGGATTTTTAGCTAAAATTTCAAAAGTCCAAAAATCCAAAGCCTAGTAGTCGTTCTCCTCTAAAAAATCATCAATATTAGGTATCCACTTCTGAATAAATCCATTTTCGTCAATGTCCATCGTAATGTAATCTCCAAATCCTTCTTCTTTGGGGGTCATAATTTTAGGAACATAGCCTGTCTTTGTCAAAACAGTATTACCTTGTTCATCTTGTAAATGATAAACGCCCTCATCACGAATTTTGTAATTTGTACTTGCTTTGACTCCCTGTGTCCAATTTAATATCTTACCAGTGTCAATATCAATTAATGGCATCCAATGTTCATCATCACGACAAGGTATTGTTCCATTCCAATCTCTAACACCATTCACTTTTGCATCTTCCCAAAATCCTATCCATGCCTCTACTTGTAAGGTTTTGATAGTAACTTCTTTTTCAATTTGTACCTTAATTTTAACTTTCATTAAATTTTATATTTTAAAAAAAACCACTCAATAAACAGCTTTTCAGTCTACCAATTCTCTTTACAAAAAAATGCTCAAAACCCATTTTTAGTTCCCTTCAACTAAGTTTATTTCTCCTACTTTACAAAACGACAAAACTATTCTTCAATAGCATCGTTTCTTTCTTTGTTTTCCTAGAAGGCTGTTTTAATTTCAGTCTTTGGCTTAGAAAATGTGTTTTTTGTTTTTAGAAAACAATCTTTTTTTAAAAAAAAGCTAAGTAACAAGCATTTTTTATGTGGATTTCTAAAAAAAATGCTTTATTTTTGTAGTAAATTTAACAAAAACCGTTTTTTATTGTCAAACAAAAAAAACAGTAAATAATTTTTATTTTCATTCATTTAATATAAAAAAATTCAAAGCCATGTCTACCAAAAGATTTGATGCTATTGAACACACTTTACAACGACCTATTATTGATGTAAAATTGCCGTCTAATAAAATTTCGGACTTTTTTGCAGAAAATGTTTTCTCCATAGATACTATGCGAAAATATTTATCCAAAGATGCCTTTATTGGCATGATGGCTGTGATTGAGTCGGGAAAAAAAATTGATAGCGAGCTCGCCGATCAGGTGGCTTCTGCTATGAAGGAATGGGCAATGGAAAAAGGAGCCACTTCTTACACACACTGGTTTCAGCCATTAACAGGGGCTACCGCCGAAAAACACGATACCTTTTTTACGCCTACCGATTCTAGTAAAGGTATCGAAAAATTTAAAGGCAAAGAACTCGTTCAACAAGAGCCTGACGGGTCAAGCTTCCCAACAGGTGGCTTGCGAGCTACTTTCGAGGCTAGAGGCTATACCGCTTGGGACCCCTCCTCGCCTGCCTTTATCGTGGAAGTGGGTACTTCAGCAAAAACACTATGTATTCCCACTATTTTTGTGGCTTATACAGGTGAAGCCCTAGATTTCAAGGTACCTTTGCTTAAATCACAACAACTTTTGCAGCGCGCCGCCGTGCCTGTTTGCAATTATTTTGATGAAAAAGTGCAAAAGGTAGTCCCAACGTTAGGCTGGGAGCAGGAATATTTTTTGGTAGATGCTGCACTTTTTGCTGCTCGCCCCGATTTATTACTAACAGGTAGAACAGTGCTTGGAGCTGCCCCCCCTAAAGGTCAGCAATTAGACGATCACTATTTTGGTTCTATTTCGGAGCGCGTTCATGCCTATATGTTGGATTTTGAGACAGAGGCTTTAAAATTAGGCATCACCATCAGCACCCGTCATAATGAAGTTGCCCCGGGGCAATATGAGTGCGCGCCTGTTTTTTCTGATGTCAACAGCGCAGTAGATAAAAACCAATTGGTGATGGATATTATGGATAGAGTAGCTCGCCGTCATGGGTTGCGGCTATTGTTGCACGAAAAGCCTTTTGCGGGTGTAAATGGCTCAGGTAAACACAACAACTGGTCTCTCGCAACAGATACAGGTATTAATCTGCTTGCGCCCGGCGATTCGCCTGAAACCAACCTACAATTTTTGACCTTCTTTGTTAATACCATCAAGGCGGTTCATACTCATGCCAACTTATTGCGTGCTGCCATTGCATCGGCAGGTAATGATCACCGTTTAGGGGCAAATGAAGCACCTCCAGCCATTATTTCTATCTTTATTGGCTCTACTTTGACTAAAGTACTAGAGAGTATTGCAGAAAATTCTAGCACCGCAGGCAAAGCAACAAAGGAGAAGCTCAATATTGTAGGTAGTATTCCTGATTTATTTTTAGACAATACCGACAGAAACCGCACCTCTCCATTTGCTTTTACAGGCAATAAATTTGAATTCAGAGCAGTGGGTTCTTCTGCTAATTGTGCTGCTGCGATGACTGCCCTCAATACAATTGTTGCCGATCAATTGTTTAGCTTCAAAAAAGAAGTAGATGTATTGATTAAGAAAGGACGTACAACACAAGGCGCACTGTTAAAAGTGTTAAGTAGTTATATCAAAGAGGCTAAAGCCATTTTATTTGAAGGTGATAACTATACTGATGAGTGGGCTACTGAGGCTGCTCGTAGAGGCTTGTCAAATGTGAAAGACACTCCTAGAGCATTAGGTTTTTATGTAACGCCCAAAGCTAAATCCTTATTGGTGGGCAATGGTATTTACAAAGAAGCTGAATTAGCTGCTTTTTATGAGGTATTGTTGGAAAATTATGAGTTAAAAATTGACATTGAATCGAAGGTAATGGAAGAGATGGTGATCAATCAAATCCTTCCTGTGGCTATTGAATATCAAAGCTCATTGGCAAACAACATACTGACACTCAAAGACTTGGGTTATAAGAAAAAACAGTATAAAGCACAAACGGAATTGCTAGAAAGTCTTGGCAAACACATTAATGCGGTAAAAGCTGGTGTAGATAAAATGGTGGCTGCTCGCAAAAAAGCGCATCAAAAGAAATCGGCTAAGGCAACTGCTATTGCTTATGGCGATAAGGTAAAAGGCTGTTTTGATGAAATACGTACTCATGCAGATGCTTTAGAGCAATTAATAGATGATCAGTTGTGGCCATTACCAAAATATCGAGAGCTTTTGTTTATTAAATAATCCTATAATAACAAGTAAGTTTTCATATCTATATAACTTATTTATTATCAAAATCTTAGAGTAGTTTTAGGTATCATTAAGCTTTAAGTCAAAAAGCGATTAATTAATAATACTTATTTTTTTTCTGTAAAAAAAAGCTGAAATAAAAAACTGTTTGTATGTTTTCTTTTCAAGAAGTACATGCAAACAGTTTTTTTTTGTTTAACTTTTGCAGTTAAATCAAAAAGATACATTAACTAAAGTAGCAGTTTCTTTGAATTTTGAGTTGTTCTATTTATTATGTAAACCCCACTATAACTTCGTTATGCTTACATTTTTCACCTTATATAGCATAAAAAGTCACTTTACCTTCATCATTTAACTTATTATTTCCGAATTACTTAGAAAATATTTTTTTTTAGGAAAAATTTTTTTCAAAAAATCATGATTAAAAGCAGTTTTATATTATCTTTGTAAAAAAAAGTAAAAAGCATTTGAAAATATTTTCATTGTTATAGAACATTATCCAACATAAAAAAGTTATTACTTTCAAATTTATCAAAACGCGCTTTTCTATTTAGTTCATTTTTAACTTAAAAATATAGCAAAATGAGCTTGTATAGCACATTTAAGTGTTAAATTTGTTAAAAAAGTCAGGATAAACACCTTTTTTCCACTCTCATAAGATAAAGTACATTTTAAGTCAACTATGCCAATCTACTAAAACTATATTAAACTACCCATTTAACATTAGCCCTCACTCATAAAAAACCAGCATTACCTTGATATAGTAAATAAATTTGACATGTTTAAGTAGTTATAAAAAGCCTGACTCAAATAATTTTTTAAGTACCAACTAAGTACTGCAAGTGAAAATAATTTAAGTAATTGAAACATAATAACACATTTTACATTAAAATATAATTAAACTGTAATTTTGTTTTCGCGCAGTAATTGTGTCTAGTTTTTACTTTGGAAAGTTTTTTTAAAAAAAATCAAAAAAATAGCATTACATTATCTACACTTAAACTGTCTTAATATTTTTTACTTAACATTTATTTTATCATTTATTATGCAATAGTACTTATAACATCTAAAATACATCTTTATTTTACACTAGCCTAATCAATCACTTATAGACATAAGATGTTTAAAACTATGTGAAAGTATTTTTGCCAAAACTAATGAAGCTATGAAATTAAGAAAAACCTATTTGAGAAAGGAGGTATCCTTTATTTGCATTTGTACACTTGCAATGTTCATTCATTTATCCTCTGCACAGGCGCAAGCCTCTCTTCTAAATGCTTGCTCACGTAATTACAGTCCTATTTTAGCTACTCTTACTCCTCCTACAGACCACAATAATTGTGGCTTCACTACAAAATTCAAATTCGCTACTACAGGTTTATCTGTTACTTTAAGTAATCACTCTCCAAAATCATATGTTGATAATGCTATACTTTGGAATTTTGGAGATGGGCATACTGCAAAGGGTAAGGAGGTAAAACATACCTATCAAAAGCCGGGTGAGTACTGGTGCAAGATGACTATAAGCCATCATAAGGAATGTATAGAAGTGCGCGATTTCCCTGTTTATGTATTTGATCAGCAAAAAAAAAGCAAAGTAGTCAAACATTGTATAAACGCTAAAACTTATCCAAATCCTACTCAGGATGAACTTTTTATTGCTTATGAACTAAAAAAAAATAGTCACATACTATTGACTTTAACAAGTTTAGACCAAACTACGCAAAGGTTTATTCTAAGGGATGGGTATCTTTCTAAAGGAGTTTATAAAGAGCATCAACAAGTCTCTCACTTACCCAAAGGGACTTATAACATTAATTTATGGATTGATAAAAAGCAGGTGTTCAGGCAAAAAATTATGCTGTATTAAATCTTAAACCTGTTTCCATACTCTTAAACAACAGTAGTGCTTGTTTTGGGAACTACTTTGTTGCCTACAGCTTCTTGATCTTTGGGAATACTAAAGTAGAAGGTTGTTCCTTCGTTTACCTCTGACTCGAAAGTTATTTCGCCGCCATGTAAATCTACAATTTTTTTACAAATTGCTAAACCAATTCCTGTACCCGGGTACTTATTGCGGTTTAGTCGCTGAAAAATCATAAATATTTTATTGGCATACTCTTTTTCAATGCCGATGCCGTTGTCTTTCACTGAAAATTTCCATGCCTTGTCACTTTCTTCGACAGAAATGTGAATTTTTGGTGGAACATCGGCGCGAAACTTAATGGCGTTGCTGATAAGATTCTGGAATAATTGGGTAAGTTTTAGGTCGTCTACTTGTAAAGTAGGCAAATTATCATAGGTAATTTCTGCGCCGTTTTCTTGAATAACGTATTTGAGGTTAGACAAAGAACGATATAAAATAAGTGATGCGTCAGACTCTTTGATATTCATACTTTGTGTGCCTACCCTAGAAAGTAGCAATAAATCTTTAATTAGTTTTTGCATTCGCTCTACACCATCTACAATATAGTGTATGTATTCATTCATTTCTTCATCTACAATATTGGAATAGCGGCGAGCGATAAGCTGCGAAAAACTACCAATCATACGGAGTGGTTCTTGTAAATCGTGAGACGCGACATAAGCGAACTGTTCCAATTCTTTGTTGGAGATTTCCAGCTCTTTGGTTTTGTGTTGAAGCTCTTTGGTGCGCTCTTCCACTCGCTCTTCCAATGCACCATGTGCTTCTTGTAAAGATTTATCTCGCTTTTGTATTTGCTCTAACATATCGTCAAAGCCCTCTGAAAGTTGGGCAATCTCATCGCTGCCTCGTTGATTGGTGCGGATGGAATAGTCCTGCTTTTGCGACACTTCCTTCATGCTGTTGACCAATCGCAATATAGGTTTGGAAATAGACTTTTGTAATAGGGTGGATAATAGGAAAGCAATTAAAAATCCTAAGACGAGGACGATACAAGAGATGGTTAAGTACTGTTTCAAGATGATGCCTGACTGCATTTCTGCACGTAAACATAAGGTACCGAGAAATTCGTCTTGATGGTGTAGTTTGTAGTATATGTTTAGGAAGTCGTTATCTTTTAGGCTGCCTAATTTATCAATTTTTGGTAGTGCTGCTAAATTGAAGGAAAAATTGTTGTCTTTTCCTCTAATATGTTGAGCAAATATTTTGCCTTGAGCATCAAATATAGTGGCATTAACAATATGAGAGTGTTTTTGTAATTTTCCAAGAGATTCATTAGCATCGTCTTTGTAGGCATCGCCAAATTCGAGCGCAGGCGTAACATTATCCCCTACAACTACAGCTATTGACTCTAAACTCTCCACTTTATAATTGTTAAACAACTTGTAATAACTAATTACAAAGAAGATACCACACAAAATTATAGATACAATAGCTGTACATAACTGTATGATAATGAGTTTATTTTTAATAGATATGTTTGTAGCGTTCAGCATTATTGCTTTCTTTGATTAGTAATTAATAGGTCTCTATCATTTGTTTTTAGGGACACGCTCATTATCTTCTTCTTGGGTATAACTTTCGTCGTCATTATTTACCAATATTGCTAGACGCAGCAACTTAGGGTTTATTTTAAACCCGCAATTAATCATATCGTTTTGGTTGATTTCAAATTTTAACTTGTTTCTTTTAATCACAAAGTTGATAAGTCCACCTTGCTTTCGGGCAAAGTCTTCGGTTTCACCAATTAATAAAATATTGCGCTTGGAAAATTGAGATAGCTTCTCTGCATCTTCAATTTCCACATATTTAGATATAAATAAAATATGTGAGGAAATTTTAGGCAATCCAAGGCGAGTATTAAAATCTTCGATCCGTTTATAATGGTGCACAACGATAGGTCTATCTTTAATTTTTTTACGCTTCGCAACTCTATTTAAGATGGGTAAAATTTCAGATTCTCCTAGTACACCAATATAAAAGGTATCTACTTCACTCAACTTATAGGTCCACTCTATATACTTGGTGAATTTATATATGTAGGCCGCTTTTAGTTTATACTCCTGATCTATAACTACTTTACTACGCTGTGCAAAGGAGCAAGAACATCCTACAAGTAGCAGGAGAATAGTAAAAACGATATATTTGCCTTTCAACATATTACTGATGTTTAAAATTATTTTCTCAGAAATGGCCACCTTGTTGAATCAGTAGTTGAATGTTTATACCTTAGTAATTTTTAAATGATGCAAAGAAGATTTAGTTATTAGATTTTTTATAGCTAAAACTAAACCAAATTTATCCTACCATTTTCAAGCTCCCAAAAAATAGTCTTAGAGTGCTTACTTAAATGGTACAATTAGGGCTAGTGCTCATCAAGTTTTGGTCTATTAAAACAATTCAAATGAAATCATTCTTTCAGTTAGTAAAAACTTTTCTATACAATACAAAACATTAATAATGAATGTATTATATCAAACATCTAAGACCGCATCATCACTTAAAATCAATCAGATTAATGCACTTTTTAACCATCATTTAGCGCAGAAACTCATTATTCTTTACTAAAACAACTTGTGTGCACTAAAGTAGTTGTTTGATTAAATCAAGATAACCAGTTAGCATAAATTGTGCTCAATATTCTTTGCAAAGAAAAAATTATTAGTAGAAAACCCTGTCTCTTGTAATTTTTTTTTACAAAAAATAGCACAACAATTTCTATAATAAGTACCTACACAAAATAAAGTGTGTTTTTTATACATAAGACATTGCAGACCAAAGCCCCAGCACAAACTTAGGCGCACTTATATGGTGCGTGGCACTTAGAGATTGTCTTAGTAGTCAGTCAAGATAAAATTGACGATTGCTTTTGGCGTTTTTTGCTCCCTAGCTGTGTTACAAAGCCTCGCCGTAGCTTTGTATGCCTACGTTTTGCGCCTTGCTAGGGAACAAAAATCACTCAACAGCAACCCGTCATTTTAACGTTGACTAACTACTTAGGCAAATTTCTGAAATAGAAAATTTGGTACATCTCGTTTTCAAATATCGCGTTTTTTGAGGTATATAGTAAAACTATAGCCCCTATAAAAAGGCGATATTTGAAAGCAAAAGACCTGTTTTTTAAATCAAAGCATCAACTCAAAACAACCTCTTATCATGTAGCGTAGTAGTTAGTTGTAAAGCAAAGCAGACACTATCTATTAAGAAATGTTACAGTAATCAACTGAAACCATCATTTTAAGTGCCAAGCACTAATTAATTGTGCACAATTTTGTTCTAAAAAATTGACTTTCATTCTTTTAATCAAACAAAGAGTCCCGTTTAATTATTGTGTAGTACTAAGTACCTTAACATTCCCCAAAAACTATATTTATCTCTAAAAAATTAGATTTTTTTAAAAAAGCCTATAGTAATTAGGTAATTCATTATTTCCGCATTACTAAGATAGTATATCCACTAAAAAAAAGTAATTTGTTATATGCACTGCTCTACTAAATTAGGTAAGCCATAGGCCATTTAGTTAGAGTAGTGTTTAGATAAAAAAGTTTAATAATCTATATCAAAAAGTTTGTCAGAAAGTTGTAAGTTTTTCACCTACAATACCAATGCACTCTTTTTGAACGTTTTTTTAGACTAAAAAAGTGCTAATTAGATACAAACCTTGTTGATAAACTGAAAAATAACTGTATTTGTTTACAAACAAGTCCATGAATTTTAAAGAGCTTTTATCAAGATAGTCAAATAAATGTACAATTTTTTTTTCTTATTTTATACTTAACTCTTAGTTAATAATACTTAAAAATGACTTTGGTATGTAATTGTCTGCCTATTTGCAGCAATTGCCTAGGCCCTGTTTGCAGCACATTAGGCTGATAAAAGTTTGTTCCTAGCACATCATTGACTGTTCCCATAAACTGCATTCCTAGTTTTTTGAAGCGTAATTCTTTGGTAGATAATGTGAAATTAAGTCTAGTTTTTGAGGGCAATGCAATGGGTGTTGTAATAAATGGGTTGCCATGTGTTGTTTCAATGGCAGGATAATAATTAAGACGTGTATTTACCTGAATAGTGGGTGTGATTCTGTAAGTAAATGCCAAGCTTGCACGTTGTGGATACAAATTTGTGCCATTGCTCGCATGTGTATAAGCATAACTCAAGCGCGCGCTTGCCCTTTTGATTCGATAACGGAATTGTACTTCAAGACCACTAACACTGGTATTGTTGGCTTCATTTTTCCACTCATTAGTTGTCTCATCTTTTATAATATTATTACTAATGATGCCATGATATAAAGAAACATCTGCTTCTACTGCTTTATTAAGCCGATGCATGATGTTTACTTCTGTATTATGGATAACACTGGGTTTCAGTGATTTAGCTGTTGTTGAGCCATCAGTTGGTGTTAATTCCAAAATAGTAGGTTCTCGGTATCCTTGATTAAAGAAAGCCTTTAAATAGGTTTGTTTGAGTGGTTGATAAATCATTCCTGCTTTGAAGTTAGTCAAAAAGCCATAATTGCTATTGTGTGTTGCTCGCCCACCTACAATGACAAAAAACTTATCTTCCAAAAAAGCTTTTTCCAATTGAAGAAAAGCGGTATGTGTTGTGTATTGGAAAAAAGGCAAGCGACTTGGATTGCCGTCTGTTGTCCAAAAGTTATTAGGCAATGGAAAATTATATACATCTGTGGTATTGACTAAATCGCTGTATTCAAAATTATATCCTGTGTGTATGCAAAAATGTTTATCTAAAAAAGTATTAAAATAGGTATAGAAACGATGTCGTTTAGAGCCATTTAATGAATGATCGGAGTAATCTAGGGCAAAATGGTTGTTAATTTCCGTTTCATCCAGGGGGATAGTTCGCCCACCATCACCAAATAATTCCTCAAAATAGGTCGTATTAATGTCATAGCGATACAGCTCCCCTTTTATTTTCTCTTGATAATATTGATATTCTAAATGCAGTAGATGTTTGCCCTGAAAACGATGTTGCCAGCCTAGATAATACAAGCCAAAATTGCGTTGGTCGGTATTGTGGTTGTCATTCTGCAAATTAACATATTGTAATCCTTTATTACCTGAGTGATTAAGGTAATAATCTACCCCACCATAAAAGCTTTTGTACTTGGCGTTCACAGAAATAGGAATACCTAAACCGCTATTGGCATAAGTTACATTTGTTGTATTCATTCCATTAGCAAAATTAGGAAATCCTTCTGAAAATAAGGTTGTATCTTGGACAAAATCTGTAAAATCCCTGCCTGTTGTATGATAAGCCCTTGCATTCACATTCACATACACCTGCCCTACTTTTTTGGCCATTACCAAGCTCACTGCCTTCCGACCTTGTGAGCCAGCTTCCACAGCAACCTCCATAGTTTCATAGTTTTTAGAGGCGTTTTTGGTAATCACATTCACTACCCCTGAATAAGCATTAGCACCATATTGTACGCCTTGCGGTCCTTGTGTAATTTCTATGCGGCTGATGTTGTGGGTAGCAAATTGATGACTTATAAATGCTTGGGCATTACTCAAACTTCGCATTTCCCGTCCGTTGATCAACAATAATAATTTATCAAAATTACCTGCAATACCGCGTTGCTCTCCTGTTCTAAAAAAACCATTATCAATGGTACTCATACCGGGAATATCGTCTAGTATATCTTCTAAATTATAGTAGCCTCCATTGATTATTTCTTTTTCATCAAAACGGAAAATAGTGGCGGTTCGCAAATTATCATCCGCATCCACCACACTTAATACGTTGACTTCCATCAAATCCTCCAGTTTCATTTCTAGCATATCAAAAATAGACAAATCAATATCCTCATCCTGTGCCATAACAAAGGAAGGAAACAGTGTACAAAAGGCTATTGCTATTAAGGTCAGTATATAATGTAACGATACGTTCATAATGTTTAGGATTAAATGTAGTTGGTGTGTTTAATAAATAAACAATCACTAAACTGTTTCCGTTTGTTGTGTTTATTTTTTATTTGGTATTTGAAGGAGCAAAGATTTTGTATCTCTCATTTTTTTCATAAACTTGGGAATCTATTAATTTAGTTAAATTAAACAAATGTAGCAACTATAAAAATCATCAAAAAGTGTTCCTAAAATATTTTTGTCAATTAAACATAGGTCTAACACATTAAAAACAATTATCTATTTTTATTATTTTCCAAGCAAATCAAGCAACCATTTAGGGCATCCTATTCGTCCTTATTGAAATAAGGTTTACACATCACATCGTATACCTATCTGTAAAATAAACAGCTTAATGTAATCTATTTGTTTATTTTCCCATCCACTGACTTAGACTTTGAACATTTTTGCTTACCTTAGACACATCATCTGATAATTAATCATAAACTTTTACAAAAAACATATAACATAACAAAAAACACTAATTAAAATTTAGTCTATGTAATTATAATTTAAGGAATAATAAAGTTCCATTTATACTAAGTAGTCAGTCAAGATAAAATTGACGATTGCTTTTGGCGTTTTTTGCTCCCTAGTTGTGTTACAAAGCCTCGCCGTAGCTTTGGCTATGCCTACGTTTTGTGCCTTGCTAGGGAACAAAAATCACTCAACATCAACCCGTCATTTTAACATTGACTAACTACTAAGACTAATTTCAAACAAATAGAGCATTTTATATAAAAAACGTAGACAATAAGTGGTATGTTTCATTCTCCTCTAACACTTAAATTTCTAAAATCACCTTTTAGCTGTTAGAAATTGAGGAGCAGTAGTGAGCAATGACAAATTACTTTTTGATTTTCTTAATGGGTATAAGTTCTTGTTTTTTAACTGACTACATGCCATAGAATTAGGCAAAAATCATGCATAAAAAATTATCCAATCAGAGAATTAGTCTCATTACGAATTGCTGTTCTACGAATCACCCATCTACAATTACTAAAGTAAATACAAACTATTTGGCTGAATCGTACAGTATTTGAAACTTACCCAAGTCTACACTAGCATTAAAAATATATAAATCATACTATTTTCTTTTAAACAACCAAAAAACACAAGTATGAAGAAGATTTATGTTTTTTTTGCGCTATTATTTATGTGTAGTCATACATATATAATGGCGCAGGTGCCCGGCGAGATAAAGCGCGCAGAAGATGGCACTCGTACTGTTTCAGGTACGTTAGTTAACAATGAAGGGGAGCCATTAGTTGGTGCAACTGTTGTTGTAACAGGTACTACTACAGGTACTGTAACCGACTTAGACGGTAATTACTCTTTGGAAGTGCCTGCTGATACTAAGTCTATCACCATTAGTTCAGTAGGATTTCAAACAACCGAAGTGGAGCTAGGAGCCGAAAACGTCATCAACTTAACGATGAAGGAAGGTTTAGAGCTTCAAGAAATGGTTGTTACTGCCCTGGGTATTTCCCGCGAAAAGCGAGCATTAGGCTATGCTGTTCAAGAAGTAAAAGGTGAGGCTGTTGCTCAATCAGGTCAAACCAACACTGTAACTGCCCTACAAGGAAGAATATCAGGGGTACAAATCAACCAGTCTGATGGAACTCCGGGTGCTGGCTCGTCTATTAAAGTTAGAGGTAGCAACTCTGTTGGTTGGGGGGCGAATAATCAGCCTTTGTTTGTTATTGATGGGGTACCTATAGATAACGGCTTTCAGGAGTCTGGTGATCCAGCAAACCTACAAAACAACTTATTAAATGGTGTTTCTACGTCTAATAGAGCCATAGACATTAACCCTGATGATATTGAGACCATGTCCGTTTTAAAAGGGGCAGCAGCAGCAGCCTTATATGGATTACGTGCTTTAAATGGGGTGGTATTAATTACAACCAAAGCAGGTACTAGAAAAAGCGGTGTTCGAGTAAATGTAAGTTCAGATATCGCTTTTGAAGAAGTAAGCCGTATACCTGATGTACAGCAAACCTATGGTCAGGGTTCTGCTGGAGCTTATAATAATCAAAGTTCACTATCTTGGGGCCCTCGAGTATCTGAAATGGGAGAAGTAGAAAATGTATTGGGTGAGTTGGTAACGCCTCAAATCTATGACAATATCAGCCCTTTCTTTGAAACAGGTGTTGCTATAAACAATGCAATTAATGTTTCTGGTGGTAGTGATGTTGCTGATTTTTATGTATCCTTCTCCAACCACAATCACGATGGAGTGATTCCTACCTCAACTTTTGGCAGAAGAACCGCAAAAGTATCTGGTTCTATAGATGTTTTTAAAGATTTAACCATAGGTGCTGCCCTTAATTATGCGAATTCTGGTGGTAATCGTATTCAAAAAGGCAGTAATTTATCCAATCCTTTATTTACTGTATATCCTGCTCCTATCACTTACGATCTACATGGTCTACCTTTTGAGGATGCTAATAATGAGTTTTTGCAAGTTCACTATCGTTCCAGATTTGACAATCCTCACTGGTCAAATAAACACAATTCCTTTGTAGATAATGTAGACAGACTATTTGGAAATATTAACTTTAACTACAAACCTTTAGATTGGCTATCTGTTAGATATACCATTGGTACAGATTTGTTTGTAGATAAAAGAAAAGAAGTTTTATCATTGGGTGCGGGCGAAACAGATGGAAGAACAGCAGAACCTTCTGGCGGCTCGATTGCAGAACGTAGAATTTTTAGTAGAGAGATTAACTCCGATTTGATCGTTACTGCTGATAGACAAATTGGTGATGACCTCAGAGCAACCGTAAGAGTGGGGAATAATGTTAACGCTCAAACATCCACTGATGTATATACCAAAGGCATAGGTATTAGTATTGGGGGATTTGATAATATTTCTAATACTTCTACTCCTTTGATTTATGAAAGTACTAGCGAGAAAAGAATTATTGGTTTATGGGCAGATGCACAATTTGATTTTAAACGTATGATCTACTTAGGATTAAGTGCTAGAAACGACTGGTCTTCTACCCTCCCTGGGAAATCCTTTTTCTATCCTGGTGTTAACCTTGGCTTTGTATTCACAGAACCACTCGGTTTAACAGATAGCAAAATCCTTTCCTTTGGTAAAATTAGAGCAAGTTGGGCACAAGTTGGGCAAGATGCTCCTATTTATGCAACACAAACTACTTATGCAGCTCCTACACCGGGTAGTGGTTTTTTAGGCAATAATTTAGCTTTCCCAGTTTCAGGTATTAATGCTTTTGAATTTGGCAATAGTGCAGGGAACCCAGACTTAGATCCTCAAAATGAAACTTCTTGGGAAATTGGAGCCGATCTTAAATTTTTCCAAAATAGAGTTGGTTTAGATGTTACGTATTATGATAAAGTAGCAACCAACCAAATACTCAACGCTTCTACTCCTGCATCAACAGGTATTACCAGTTATATCATTAATGCAGGTAAAATAACCAATAAAGGTCTGGAACTTACTTTAAATGTAACTCCTATTGAAACTAGAGATTTAGCATGGGACTTGACTTTTAATTATGCTGCCAATAGAGGCAAAGTTGTTGAGTTGACTGATGGAGTTGAATTTTCTCCCTTAGGTGGTTTTTCTTCTATTGGAACTCGTTTGGTGCCAGGCCAAGCAATTAGTGTTATTTGGGGGACACCTTATTTAAGAGATGATAGCGGCAATATTATTATTGATGACCGACCAACCATTGGCGGTAGCCCTAATCCTAGTTATGGAATGCCTGTTGATTCTCCAGAGCAAGGTATTGTAGGGATTACACAAGCTGACTGGATAGGCGGCTTAGGAAGTAGATTAACCTATAAAGGATTAACCTTTGGTTTGCAATTCACCACCCGACAAGGGGGCGATCGCTACTCAGGTAATAACCGCTTAATGAAATTATATGGACAAGCTGCGGTAACTGAAGATAGGGAAACACCTATTGTTGTAAGTGGGGTAAAAGGGCATTTAGATGCCAATAATGAATTGGTAAGTTCTGGAGAAGCAAATGATATTGCTATTACACCTGGGCAGCAATTCTGGTTCTCTGAAATGGATGCTATTGATGAGTCTAGTGTTTATGATGCAAGTTTTATCCGTTTATCAGAAGTTTCTTTAGCTTATGATTTTGGCACCTTATTACGCCGCAATAATTTCATCAAAGGTATGGAAGTATTTTTACGCGCCAATAACCTTTTGTTGATTACAGATTATCCTAATTTTGATCCTGAAACTAACTTAGGAGGAGCTAATTCTAACTTTGAAGGTTTTGAATATATGAACTTACCCAACACTAGAAGAATTGGTGGTGGTGTTAGATTATCGTTCTAAATACCTCTAATAAAATTGTTAATTAATCATTAAAAAGAATAAAAAGTGAACAAATTTAAATCAATTATATTATGGGGTATATTATTATGGTTACTACCCCTAACCGCCTGTGAAGAAACCTTTACAGAAATAAACACAGACCCTAACGATCCTGTTGATGTTCCCCTAAATCTAATTTTGCCTAGTGCTCAGGCAAATACAGCTTTTAGTGTACTAGGGGCAGACCTTTCTTGGTATGCTTCTCTTTGGGTACAACATACTTCAGGTATCTGGAATCAAATGTTTTCGGCAGATCGTTTAGAAATCCAAGACGACTTAGTCAATAATACGTGGAATGGAGCTTTATATGCAGGTTCTATGATGGATTTGAAAATCATGATAGATAAAGCTACCGAAGGAAGTTTACCGGGCTACTTAGGTGTTGCTAAAATTTTAATGGCTTATAATCTAGCCATTACCACAGATGCTTGGGGGCGCGTACCTTATAGTCAAGCTTTTCAACTGACAGAAAATCTAAAGCCTGCTTACGATAACCAACAAGATTTGTATAATACCATTCAAACTTTATTAAGTGATGGAGTTACTCACTTACAAGAATCAGGAGCGGCATTACCGGGTTCTGAAGATTTAATTTATGGTGGTAGTAATAGTGCATGGATAAAAGCTGCTCGCGCTTTACAAGCTCGTTATCATCTTCGATTAACAAAAAGAGATGAGGCAGGCTCTGCTCAAAGAGCCCTAGATGCCATTAGCGCAGGAGCTTTTGAAAGCAGTGCTGATGATATGCTCTATGCTACTTATAGCGCGGGTAATCCTTGGTGGCAATTTTCTAATGGACGTAAACAACATGCCATTAGTACAACCCTTGTAGATATTTTATCTGGCCTTAATGATCCACGTTTACCTATTTATGGTAGACCCATTGGTGGTGAAGTATTAGGCGCGCCTAATGCAGTAGCCGATCAAGATCAATCTTTTGAACAATATTCTTGGCCGTATGATTTGGCTGCAGAATCCACGCCTTTGGAAATGATGACTTTTATTGAGCAAAAATTTATTGAAGCAGAAGCCAATTTTAGACTGGGCAATCCTGAAGCTGCCAATGCTGCTTATGAAACAGCAGTATTAGCGTCTTTAGCCAAAAATGGTGTTGCTCAGGAAGATATAGATACCTATATTGCTCAAACAGAAGTATTCCCCGGACAAAATGGTATGACATTAGAACGTATTATCACCCAAAAATACATTTCCCAATATCTACAACAGTCTATAGAAGCC
Source organism: Bacteroidota bacterium (assembly GCA_020631155.1). Taxonomy (GTDB): domain Bacteria; phylum Bacteroidota; class Bacteroidia; order Chitinophagales; family UBA2359; genus JAHDHV01. The sequence goes on from JAHDHV010000014.1 coordinate 27,246, forward strand.
TATAATGATTGGCGTAGAACTAATATTCCAGCTTTATCTAATCCACTAGGAGACATTCCACGCCGTTTTCCTTATCCTGTTTCAGAAAAAGATACCAATGGCGAAAATGTACCAAGTGCAACGATTAATGCAGGTGTTTGGTGGGATGATGGTACAGAAGATTAAATTGTTTTAAGGTTTTTAGAGTTTGGAAAGTTGCAAAGTTATAAGGTTTTAAAGTTTTTTATTTTTAAAATAAATTTTAAAAACAAGGCCTATTTTTTTGTTAATTAAAGGTATACAAATTTTAATTAAATTGTTATTATTTTAGTCAATAAAATAAAAGGCGAAAACCTAACTTAGCTCCAAACTCTAAAAGGTTTAGTAGGTTTTAAAGTTGTAAAGTTTTCCACATATTAAATTAATCATTAATTATTGTTTAAAAAGTTGGAATTCAACAAATAACTAAAGTATTAAGATTTTCTAAACCTCAAAACAGTCAAATTATTAAGCACTTTTCTATTATAAAAAACTCAAAAAAAATGAATTATATAAAATATATACTACTTACAATGGTGATTATCAGTTGTACAGTAACTTCCTGTACCAAAGATCATCGAGAACTTATTACGCCTCAAAATGAAGTCTATGGGGCTGCTCTCCCTGTTATTAGCGATCAGGTAGGTTCTATTTTCGACTTATTAGACCTAGACAACTCTAAAGTTAGCTTTACTGTTGCAGGAGAAGGTGAGGCAACTGTTAACGGTGTTACCTTAAAAAAACGATTGAATGGCGGTGCTGAGGCCGACCATGCTACAGTAAGCGGTTCTTCCGCTAATTTTGAAATCACTGCTGCTGATGCGGTACAAGGCTTAGGTATTGGAACTGGTGATTTAAAAATTGGAGATGTGTTTGAATTTCTTGTTTTATTAAATACAGATAAAGGCACTTTTCGCTCCAATAGAAATATAGCAGTTAGAGTAAGCTGCTCGTCTGATATTGGAGGCAACTATGGTGCAGTAACAAGCGGTGTTTCTACAGATGGTTGTTGCTTAGACCCTGTAGAAAATTTTGCTGGTAGTGTTACTTTAGCAAATAATGGTGGAGGCGAATATACTTTATCCGATTATTCAGGTGGTTTATACCTAGAATGGTATGGTGTATATGGCATTACTGCTGATACTGATGTTACTGTTACACTTGTTGATGTTTGTAATGAACTAAGTTTTGCAGGTGGTTCTACCGAAGCTTTTGGTGCAACGCTCTCTGCCGCAGGTGCTAGATCACCAGACACAGGTATCATTACCTTAGAATGTACCAATGGATGGGGCGACACTTGGAGCATGACGCTTACTCCAGAGTAGACTTGATACTTGAGATAATTAACTCAATGTTAATGTCTCCTAATTTATTTGATAAGCAAAAACTAAAAAAGGGATGATCAGTTATCTGATCATCCCTTTCTTTTATTCAAATTATTTTATGCCAAATATAATTATTCTTTTTAAACTTCTACTCACTAGCTTTTTTTCTTAAGCGACCAATTAAATGTAAAGCGAGCAACAACTACGCCCTCCTCATTGGTGCCAACTGTATTCACTTTAACTGTAACCGCTTCTCCTGTAGTAGCTGCCTTTTCTACCGCAGCAAATATTTTTTCTCCTTCATTACAAGTAAAAGTCGTTAAATTCGTGGCTTTTTTCACAAATTCACATTCCATCTCCACAGGTAATGTTGATATATTTTGCTCACTATGGTCTACCGCCATCAACACAATAATCCCATTGGAGAGTTCCGCAGCCATACTAAGTGCAGCAAAATAGGTAGAGCGAAAAGGGTTTTGATTTAACCAGCCAAATGGAATAGTCACTGTAGCATGTTGGCGGTCTAAAGTGCGTACTCGAAGCCGAGCAATAAAGCCCATCGGCATTTTGTACAGCATAAACAGCCATAACTTCCAAGGATTCGTTACTCGATTGATAAACGTTTGCATTCTCGGCGGATTTATTGCCAATTCCTGACTAACCGTTTGTGTTTTCGTATTTGTAATCGTAGACATGATTTTTATTTTTTATAAAAAAAAAAGCTAAAAACTATTGCTTCTCATATGCTTGCAATTCTATCAATGCCAAACTTACCTTAGCTTCTAGTTCCATCACCGCCCGCGTCTGTTGATTGCGTTTGGGCAGTTGGCGAATATTATCATAAGCTCTTTGATAAGTAGCGTAAGCTTCCTCATATTGCTTGGCTTTGTGCTGTAATTCGGCCTTTCTGACCAGCCATTTTTCATATCTTGGCAACTGCTCAATAATCCCATCAATGGTGGCAATCGCCTCTGTATAAGCCCCTTCTTTTTCCGCAATATCAACCGCATAAGAGCGCAAAACAATGTTAAAACCCAACACCTTCTCCCCTTTTTCCAGCCATTCTATTGCCGATGATATATTTGTAGAGTCTGCTTGCAAAATTGCCTTTGCTACATTAACATAATGCTCTGGCAATGGTCGGTTTGTGTGTTCCAAAGCTGTTTGAAAATCAATAACGGCTAATGAGTCTTGCTCTGCTTGCATATACAATGCTGCTCGTGTCATCAATCCGTCTATATGCTTCGGCGCAGTTTCTAAAAAGCGATTGATAAAACGTAACGCAGATTGAGTATATTGAAAAGCCGCGAATAACTTGGCATAATGATAAGGCAAAACCGCTGCTGTAGGTTCTAATGTTTCGGCGATTTGCAAATCTTGAAAAGCTAAATCAAAATTTTCATCTATACGATAGTAAGAAGCTCTTTTAATATACAAAGCTGCATCTTTAGGCGATTTTTCAATTTCTGCCGTTACTATTTTTATTTTTTCATGAATTGGCCCATGCGCCCAGCTTATTGTGGAAGGTAAAAAAAATAAACTGCTAATGCTTATTAGTATTAAATAACTATGTAAAAATCTCATAAGTTGTTGGATAAATGAACAATAAGTAGGTAGACACAATTAATGCTATAATAGTAAAAGACTAAACTGCTCATTCCTAATACTTTAGCACAAAATTGTGTACCATTAAATAGTGCTTGGCACTTAGTTCTACAATAGCAGTAAACGTACTCTTGTCATAGAGGTTTCATTTTTCAACAACAACCAACATAATTTTATAGATTTTTGAGTAAAAGCCCGCTTATACTTTTGCTCTTTTTTTATTTTTACTGTAATTCTTTTTCACTGTACTTCCTTTTTTAATCACCTTTTCAGGGGGGGCAGGAGCGTCTGATTTACTAAAAATAGCAAAAATTTGCGCCCCTAATCCTGCTAATACAAAAAAGGGAGCCAATACCGTTCTTCTAAATCCATAAAGGGTATCTTCAGGATAAGTTGTTGTTAAGTCAGGGGCATCTCCTCCGCCTACCATTAGTAAAAAACCAAGTACCATTAGCCCAATACCAATTAAAACAATGGTGAAATTTTTTTTTCCAAATAATAAATGATGTTGATAGCTCATATTTTTATTTTTTATTGTCATTTTTTAGTATAAATCCTCTAAATTGGTGTGCATATACTTTTTAATTGCTCTACGTGTACTCCACCATGAAATCAAAATACCAATCCCGAACAATATTAGACACACAAAAACGAATTTTCCAAAATGATTTAACAAAGCTAATTCTGGCAATCTACTTTGTAATAATAGCTGAAAAATAGCCAGTAAAATGCAAGCAATGGCTCCGCTAATCGCTCCTTTATAAATACTTTGTTTCAAAAAAGGTTGTATAATAAATTTTTGGGTAGCCCCCACCAATTGCATACTTTTTATCAAAAAACGATTGGTATACATGGTGAGTTTAATCGTATTATTCAATAAAGTAATGGCAATTAATAGAAAAAACACTGTTACTGCTAATAATATTAACGTAATTTTATTTGTATTTGTGTTAATTAAATCCAACAAAGTCGCCTGATAAAAAATGTCGTCTACCAAAGTTTGCTGCTTCAACTCTTCTTTTATCCATGTCAAACTATCTTCATTGGCATAATCGGCTTGCAAATAGACACTTAATGACGAAAAAAGTGGGTTGTAATTCAACACTTCTGTAAAATCTTCTTCATACTGCTCCATAAATTCCTTTGCTGCTGCTTCCTTAGAAATAAACTCAGTGCTTTTTACATAAGGCTTTTGTTTAAGGGTATTTTGTAAAGTACTTACCTTTTCCTGATTTACTACATCTTTTAATACCAAAGTCACTTCTACATTTTCCTTAAAATGTCTAGACAACTCATGGGCATGTATCAAAAAAATACCCAATACACCCAATACAAACAGTACAGCTACAATGCTGATTACTGAATAAACATAGGAAGGCTTAGAGGTATTTACTTTTATTTTGTTACTGCTCATTACACAATTTCATCATTTATCAAAAACAGCAACAAAATTACTAATTTTTACCTTGTTTTTTTGGGCTATTTAGCTTTTTAAGTACTTAGACATAACATAGTAGTTACAAACCTCAACACAATTCACTGATTATCAAAAGCTTGCATCAAGCACAACAGTCATTTAATTTATCTAGTCACTCATTTTTTAGAAAGCAACAATTATTGATAAAAAATCAAACTTTAAGATTTAAACCTTATTTTGCTCTTTCTATGTAGGTACTACACCTTAAAAAGTTTTAAGCTCAAAAAAAAAACAAGATTTTAGCAGTTTAACTCCAAACTCTAATTTTCTAGGAAGGTGAAACTATACCTCCTCCTCATCTTTCAACAAATCCTGAATCATTTCCTGATATTGCGCTTGCAGTTGCCCCCGTAACAATTGTTCTAATTGTGGAAATTCTTTTTGCTGATAGGTAAATTGTATACAGCCATCTACCAAATAGCTAATCGTATCGCATAAGGTTGTTAGTGTTTCCAAGATATGCGAAGTCACTAAAATAGTGGTGCCTTTTGCCCTTAGTATTTTGAGAATTTCTTTTACTTTCTCATTACTTTCCAAATCCAAACCATTAAAGGGCTCATCCAAAATAAGTATAGGCTTGTTAAGTGCCAATACGCCAAGCAGGGCTAACTTTTTTTTCATGCCTGTAGAATAGGTATCAATTAATTGAGTAAGGGGGAGTTCAAAAAGGCGATTCCATTGTTGGAGGTCAAATTGTGGATGATTGATTTGGAAAAGTTGTAAATACTCTTTGCCTGTAATTCGGCTATAGAAAAAAGGTTTGGTTTCTAGATAAGCAATGTTTTTTTTGCTAATTGCTTGATTATCAAATAGTATATCGCCTGTTTTTGCTTGTAATAAGCCAAAAATAGTATGCAATAAAGTGGTTTTTCCAGAGCCATTCAAACCCACAATACCGTGAATTTGGGCTTTAGGTAATTGCAAGTTCAGTTGTTGCAAAACGGTATTTTTTCCATAAGCAACACTTAAATCATTAATGATAAGCATAAAGATAGTAATTGAGATTGTTTATAGCTTTGCGGTAGTAGCGCACTGCCATAATAAATGGTAAAGGTATAAAAAAAGGCATGATGAAGCCCATAGAAAAAAGTGCGATAAATAGGCTATTACTACTCAAATCGCTATTGGGTTCGTAGAGGGCGTATTTAAAAATGATGCTAAAAATTTGCAAGGCAAGGCTAAACAAGCTGAAATACAGGAGAATATACCAATAAGAAAAATGAAAGAATAAGAATAGTACCACCAAAGGCAAAAGTAATAACCAAAAAATAGTTAATTGATGGATGCATTTCATTCTAAGAAAAGCCTTTGCAGGCAATTGAAATACTTCTAATAATTGCCTATCTTCTCCTTCCATATAAAAAGCGTTGGTTAACCAAGTCAACAACAGTAAAGTCAAAGGCACAACCGCTATATGTGAGCTAAAAACCACAGCAAATACATACAATAATACTGCCCAATAGCCATATTGCCGCAGTCCAGCTTTCCATTCAAACAAAGCCGCAGGCAGCCAATCAAAAGCGATGGTAGACCGCCATTTTATAGTGGTCAAAGAAAAAGAGAGTAGTGGAATTATAAAAATTCCTGACAATAAATAAAGCAAAGACAGCCATTTTCCAAAACCAATATAGCCAAGCCAAAACGGAGCAAATAACAATAAATATTCACAAACATATAAAGGATAGGGATTCACTTGTGCAATTTTCAAAAAAAGCCCGTCTTTGCGATTGATGTGCATAGACAGTAAGCTAAATAAAAGCACCCCAATCATCAATTTAGATTGAATTAGCTGCTCGAAAGTACCTATAAAAAAGAAAAAAATAACGGGAAATATCAACAAACTTCTAATCCATCCAATTTCCTGTATAATTCTCAATGCTTGTTTGAAGCGTATCTGTATAAATGTTTTTATACCTGATGTATTTTGGAATTTTGAAAGGGTATGTTTCATTTTAGATTTTTGGATATTTAACTTTTAGAAATTAGCGATTAGAGACCAGAACCATCTATAAGTCGTTTTTTTATAGGGAAAAATTACAACCTTTACCACAAAACCTAAACTCATCTAAGATGTTTTCATTAAAATGGCTTATTTTAGAGGCTTTCTTGATTTCATCTTTTGGCTTAAAAACAAAATCAGGACAGCCTCTTAAGCTACTTTTACCCAAAAAATCCCGTTTTTTGTAGAAAAGAACAATGTGGCTACTATGAAAAAAATAATCAGTTTATTTGTGATTGTATTGTTAGGAATTTGTATCAATGCTTGCTCCTCTGATGAGCCTGATCCGATTGACGATGTGACTGACCCCATTGGCGAGAGCATTAACTGGTCGGTTTTGGCGCAAGATCAAACGCCTTATGAATTGCCTGAATCTGTTACCATGCCTCCTATTCCTACACCTGCTATTTCTTTGACACAACAAGGCGTGGAACTAGGTCGAATGTTGTTTTATGACCCTATTTTGTCAAAAGACAGCACTGTGTCTTGTGCGAGTTGTCATGGGCAAACCTTTGGATTTACCGATCATGGCAATCAGTTTAGTCAAGGCGTAGAAGGGCAGCAAGGAGCGCGCAATGCTATGTCCCTAATCAACTTGGCATGGAATGACCGTTTTTTTTGGGATGGTCGCTCGCCAAGTTTAGAGGATCAAGCCTTGCAACCTGTTCCCGATCCTGTGGAAATGCATTTGCCTTGGGAAGAGGCCATCACGCGCTTGATGCGACATCGGGATTATCGCATCGCTTTTTATGAAGCGTTTGGCTCTCAAACTATTGATAGACAGCTGGTTGTCAATGCCATTGCTCAATTTGAACTTACCCTAATTTCCAACAACTCACTCTATGATAAAGGCATTACTCCCGGTTCAGGTGTTTTTCTGGACGATTTAGAAGGCGATGTTTTTTTGGGAATGCAGCTATTTTTTGGGCTGCCCGGCTATGAGGAAAGAGGCGAATGTTATCACTGTCACGGCACTAATTCCACGAATCTATTTACCAATAATAGTTTTGATAATAACGGTTTAGACTTTGCCGAAACCCTCAATGATTTTAGCGATTTGGGCTTAGGAAAAGTAACAGGTCAAGCAGATGACAATGGAAAATTTAAGATTCCGAGCCTTCGAAACATCGAATTGACCGCACCTTATATGCATGATGGACGCTTTCAAACGCTAGAAGAAGTGGTAGAGCATTATAATTCAGGCGTGAAATATGCACCCAATTTAGGGGCAATTTTAGCTACTCGCATTGATGACGACAAGCAGTACACTGGCTTAGGGCTAACAGAGGAAGAAAAAGCAGCTTTAGTCGCCTTCCTCAAAGCATTGACAGACACCGCTTTTGTTAATAATCCAGCTTTTAGCAATCCTTTTAACTGAAATATGGATTTTTGGATGTTCAGATTTTTAGCTATTAGAAACTAGTTGTTAGCGATCAGAGCCTAGACATCATCAATCACTTTTTTGAGTTTCTTTCTCTGGGTATAAACTACTGATTATTAAATACTTTTATAAAAAATAGGCTAACTAAAACTGTCGTTACAAAAATCATTTAACAAGAAACCAATCAGTAAAAAAGTCCGAAAACGAATCACGAATCTACTAATCACGAATCTACGAACTGTCAAAGTAGCCACAAACTGTTAGGTAGAAAAACACTGTTTTGAAACATACCAAACTTACAACCTTAATGGCATTTTATAATAAAACATTTTACGAAAAAAATTTACAAGAATATCTAGCTCCTGATAGTTATGATTTGGAAAATAAATGGGCGGCAGATGATGATTTTTACCTAGAATTAGTTAAAGGTTGTGAAGGGGAAATATTAGATATTGCTTGTGGAACGGGAAGATTGACGCGAGCAATTGCCAAATTGGGAAAACAGGTAACAGGTTTGGATGTGATGCCTCAAATGCTAGAAAGAGCTAAACAATTAGCTGATAATGAGGGGCTAAATATAGAATGGCTGCACTTAGATTGTCGCAACTTTGAACTTGATAAAACCTTTGATTGGATATTGATGACTAGTCATGGCTTTCAACATTTGTTAACAGAACAAGATCAAATAGATTTTTTTACCACAATAAAAAAACATTTAACAAAGAATGGAAAATTGGCATTTGAGACAAGAAATTTAAACAATAAAACCTATGGAACACATAAAGAGATGAAATATAAAAGAAGTATTCTTAATGAAAAAAATGAAGTAATAAAGATATTTTTAAGCACAGAATATGATGAACAAACAGCTTTGGATCAGGTGAAATTTAAACGAGTAAATGAAGCAACAGGAGTAGTAAGCTTTTCAGAAATATATTTAAAATATACAACACAAGTAGAATTAAACAGACTCTTAACCTCCTGCGGATATGAAATTGTCCATCAATTTGGTAATTGGAAAAAAGAGGCAGTTCAAGTGAATAGCCCAGAGTTGATTACGATTTGTGGTAAAGACGATTCATGAATCGTCTCTACTATTTTATACCTTTTCTTAATTCTTTTAAAAAATCGGACGCAAAAATAAAATCGTTTAATGCTTGATTGCCACTAGTCAAAATTTGTTTATTACTCCCCTCCCATTCCTTAAAGCCTTTATGTAGAAAAACCACCTTATCCCCCATACCTATTACCGAGTTCATATCATGGGTGTTGATGATGGTTGTAATTTGAAATTCTCGTGTAATATCAGTTAACAAACCGTCAATAACGAGGGAGGTTTTGGGGTCAAGGCCAGAGTTGGGTTCATCGCAGAAAAGGTATTTGGGATTCAGTACAATGGCGCGAGCAATACCGACCCGTTTCATCATACCGCCGCTAATTTCCCCCGGATATTTATCGTTTGCTCCCACCAAATTGACACGCTCTAAGCAAAAATTAACCCGATCTAGCTTTTCCTTATGGCTTTGATTGGTAAACATATCCAATGGAAACTTTACATTTTCCTGTACTGTCATTGAATCGAAGAGAGCGCCCCCCTGAAACAGCATCCCTATTTTAGTGCGAATTTGCTTTTTTTCCTTATTACTTAGATTGGTAAAATCAACATCATCGTAAAAAATAGAGCCGCTATTAGGTTGAAACAGCCCGACCAAGCACTTCATAAAGACCGTTTTCCCTGAGCCACTTGTTCCAATGATAAGGTTACATTTGCCCTGTTCAAAAACGGTGCTAATGCCTTTTAATACCTTCTTTTCACCAAACGATTTTCTTATATCTTGTACCTTGATCATATATTTTGATAATTAGAGACACTAGATTCCGCGTCTTTACCTATAGATTTGTGATTTGTGATTCGTGATTCGTTGATTCGTGATTCGTTGATTCATTGTTTAATAACAAAAAGTCCAAACATCTAAATATCTATGTCAACAATAATGCGATGATATAGTCAAATAATACGACTAAAATACTGCCAAAAACAACAGCGCGTGTACTTGCTGCTCCAATTTCGAGTGCGCCCCCTTTGACATGATAACCTTGATAACAGGCTACTGAAGTAATGAGAAATGCAAATACAACTGCTTTGACCTGCATAATGACTACATTAAAGGAATCGAATATATATAACAAACCTTTTTCATATAAAGCTGGAGAAATGCCATAATTTTCGGCCGCCACCAAACCACCATAGATACCCAAAAATGCGGAAATAACCACTAAGGGAGGCACTATCAAAACGGCTGCTAAAATCTTAGGGGTAATGAGATAGGCAGCACTGTTGATCCCCATAATTTCCAGTGCGTCAATTTGTTCAGAAATTCGCATAGTACCCAATTCCGAAGCAATATTAGAGCCTACTTTTCCCGCCAAAACTAAACAAGATAGCGTAGGAGCCAACTCAATAATCATCATATCACGCACAATAAAACCCAGCATATATAGTGGAAAAAACGAGCCTTTTAATTGGTAAGCAAATTGAATGGCGGTTACCCCACCAATAAACAGGGAAATCATACCAATAATAAGCAGGGAACCAACGCCAATATTGTTCATTTGTCTAAAAAGTTCTTTGCGATACATAGAAAGTTTTTCTGGGCGAGTAAATAAGCTTTTAAGCATTTGAATATAGGCCCCGAAATGGTGAAAAAATCGCATAGTTTGTTGTTTTTGGCTATTTAGACTTTTGGCTTTTTGGATATTTAGACTTTTGGCTTTTTAGCTGTTAGAAATTAGCGATCAGAAATTAGTTAAAAAAGTACTGTAGAATAA
>JAHDHV010000336.1 GCA_020631155.1 Bacteroidota bacterium
CAATAGCTATTTTCAATTCTTGTTTTCTCATTTTGAAATCAGCGAAAGGTGAGTTGTTAAGAATGAATTAACAATCTCATGTCTCAAATCTCATATCTCAAATCTCAAATCTCACATCTCAAATCTAAGAATTTAAACAAATGAAACCAACAACTACGCTAGTATACACGCTATTTTTACTACTATGCCTCAATTGCGTTCCTAGCCTTTGGGCGCAGCAACCCGTCACAACCGAATACGATGACTACCGCTTTACCTCCTACGGCAGCATCCCGACTTGGGCAGGCGTAGCAGGCGATTGGCGCAGTGATGACCCGAAAATTTACCTCTACGATTCCAAAAAGTATAAAGGACATGCCGAATTTGTCGCCAAAGGTTTGAAATTAGGCATCCGTTTTAGCTCCTTTCAGCAAAATGTAAAACGACCCATCGGCAGGGATTTCGTTCCCTTTTTCCTATACGATTTTCGCGATAAACCCATTTTCAAAAACGGCATCGCACATTGTTGGGGAGTTCGCATTGAGGACTACCGATACACCGATTCACAAGCGCAAATGGAGGCGATGGTCATCCAATTGATGCAATTAATTCCAAGCGTTTTACCCGACTGTGGCAAAAACGGGCTGATGATATTGGCAGGTTCTAGGCGCATCCGACCAAGTGTAAAAGTAGCTCCTGCATTAAAAAAAGCGGGCTTCAACCATTTGGAACTCGGCGATTTAGTAGAGATGGCGAATAGCAAAGCGGTAGAGGTTTTAAACGAAGGAACGGCAGTCGGTTATTTGCGTTATGTGGCAAAAAATGACAAAAATCCAAAATTGACCAAACACGATATTGCTGTTTATGAAAGCCTGCCTTACCGAGTGCCACCCTTACAAGGCATCATCACCTTACAGCCGCAAACGCCACTGTCACACATCAATTTATTGGCAAAAAATCGCGGCACCATCAATGTATATGCGGTACATAAAGATTCTATCCCCGGTTTTGGCAAATTAAACAATAAATTGGTCAAAGTGGTGGCTAAAAATAAACGGCTTTTGGTGAGTAGCATTAGCGAAGTTGCGGCTAAAAAATGGTGGACAAAAAAGCAGCCTAGCCGACTAAAAGTTCCCGAACCGATGCGCCTCGACAAAGGCATTGTAGAGCTAGGAGCTGCCCCAAATTGGAAAGCAATTCCTAAGCGAATCGGCGCGAAAGCAGCGAACTATTCACTGATTCAAAAAACCTTTGGCGAGGAGTTGATACGCCCCGGTTTCGCGCTCGGCTTCGATCATTATTTTCAAGTATTGGAGCAGTCAGGCTCCAATTATTTGATTCAAGATTTATTAAAAAAGCAATCCCAACTTTCCACTGTAGAACGCAATATTTACCTAAAAGAAATTCGCAATACCATCAAAAAAGGCTTAGTACCTGTCACCACTGTTTTAGCCATCCGACAATTGATTGACGAGCATTATCCCACTGCCAAACGGATTCGTCTACGAAGTTCAACCAATTGCGAAGACCTGCCTGACTTTAATGGCGCAGGATTATATACGTCAAAAGGCTTTAATGTAATAGACGATAATCACCGACTGTTAACACAATTATTAAAGGTTTACGCCTCTTTGTGGAAGCCTTTAGCATTCGAAGAACGGGAGCATTACGGCATTGATCATCAGAAAGTTGGGATGGCAATTTTGATTAATGAAGCATTTACTGACGAACTAGCGAATGGGGTAGTAGTAACGATACCTAATCCACAAAAAAAGGGTGATTTTGATATTTGGGTAAATGTGCAAAAAGGAGATAAAGCTGTTGCCAATCCGACCGATGCCGAGCGTCCCGAATCTTTTCGCTTTAGTGCTGATACCGAACCCTTTGGCACGATTCAGTCACGCTCAAATTTGGGCAATGTATTTTTAGGCAAGCCGAGTGATGACCCGATATTAAGCCAATTGATTAAAGCAACCAAAGAAATACATCAATTGCTCAATAAGCGACAACAGCAAAGGGGAGATGCAAAGAGCTATGGTATAGATATTGAATTTAAAATCATGAAGGAAAAAACAGGTAGGAAATTGTACATTAAGCAGGCGCGATTGCTGTCTCAAATAGTGCCGAAGTAGGTACTTTTGGGATTTTTAGACTTTTGGACTTTTGGACTTTTGGACTTTTGGACTTTTGGACTTTTGGAAATTGTTAAATACTTCAAAACTGTTTAAAGGATACAAAAATATCCACAATAATCTAGCTACAATCCACATTTCTATACTCATAATCCACAAGAGTATACTTACAATCCACAGTTTTACATCCGAAATCCACAAATCCGACATCAAAAAATCTCACATCTCTTGTCTCCCGTCTAATACAAAAAAAGTTGCCGATCATTTGCACAAGGCAACAACCGACAACCCAATTATTAAAACCAAAAACTTAAATAAAAAAGAAAGTTAATATATTTGGAAACTAGCAAATAGCTATTAGTTTTTAATTTTATTAAGTATTGATTATTAGTTAAATAAGATAGAAATATTGATTTTTTTTAAAAACTTTATACGTTTATGCAAACGTAAAATTTTACGCCTTTATCTATAACTTCATCATCTGCTACAAAAGTAACAAAGTGTTTATAAACGAACAATTACATAAAATGGCGGTTATTATTTGGATTTTAAAAGGGGCAGTTTTATTAACTAATTGATTGTTAAGTGCTTAATGCATTTTTCTAATCACTTTTGTTCAAAAAAAGCCTAAATCGTTAATTTTTTGAGGTAATTTTTTTTTGAAAAAATTTTTCCAAAGCCAAAAAAATCATTATTCATGTAAAAACACAACATCTTGTGTGTTCCACTACAATCAAGCAAACAAAACCAAAAACTTATGCCGCTTAAATGCCCTACAATTCTTCTTTTATTTCTACTGTTTATGGCTTCATTTAATTGCCTAGAAGCACAAACAAGCAACTCACAAGATACTGATTACCAAATACTTATTCAAAAAGCAAAAGGCGAAATCAAACTAGATGGACAATTAACCGAAAGCGATTGGGAAGCGGCAGAAGTCGCCGATAGTTTTTATCGTAGCCGACCCGATGATGACGGTTTTGCAGCGACTAAAACAGAAGTGCGCCTGACTTATGATGAGCGTTTTTTGTATATTGGAGCTGTATGTTATGACGAGTTGCCCGGTAAATATGTGGTGCAATCGCTGAAACGGGACTATTCTTTTCCGATTACAGATGCTTTTGCCGTTTTTTTAGACCCTTTCAATAATCAAACGGCGGGTTTTAGCTTTTCGGTGAGTGCAGTTGGCGCGCAACGGGAAGGGCTGGTGCAAAATGCTGGTCAATACGGGGTGACAACGAGTTGGCATCACAAATGGTTTTCTAAAGTAACACAGCAAGAGGGCAAATGGGTAGCGGAAATGGCGATTCCTTTTAAAACGATTCGCTATGAGGAAGACGTAACAGAATGGCGTATCAATTTTGCTCGCAACGATTTAAAGCGCATCGAAACTTCAACTTGGGTGCCTGTGCCAACGCAATATAATGTGGCGAGTTTTGCCTATGGAGCAACCTTAAAATGGGATGAAGCACCCAAAAAATCGGGGGCAAATATTGCATTTATTCCCTATATTAGTTTGGGTATGAATCGCGATTTGCAGGACGCAACAGAGGAAAACGTACAATTTGATGGCCCAAATGTGGGGTTTGATGCCAAAATTGCGTTATCTTCCGCCTTGAATTTGGATTTAACCGTCAATCCTGATTTTTCGCAGGTAGAAGTAGACCGACAAGTAACGAATTTGGAGCGTTTCAGCATCTTTTTTCCCGAACAGCGCAATTTTTTCCTCGAAAACAGCGACTTATTTTCCTTTGGCGTGTCCACAATTAGACCGTTTTTTTCTCGGCGCATCGGTTTATCGGGTGGTTCGGTGATTCCGATTCTATTGGGCGCGCGACTGACGGGCAATCTCAATGAAAATTGGCGCATCGGTTTGATGAGTGTACAAACGGAAGGGGTAAGAGCAGGGGTACAAAGTCAAAATTTTTCGGTTGTGAGCCTACAGCGCAAACTATTAGAACGTTCTAGTGTCAGTGGTTTTTTGGTCAATCGTCAAGCTTTTGACAAATGGCAGGTGGATGGTGATAATTATAATCGAGTGGGCGGTTTACAGTTTAACTATCGCTCCCCTAATAATAAATGGAGTAGCCTGCTTTTTTACCATCAATCTTTTACCGAAAAAGAAGGGCAAACCTACTCCAAAAATTTGCTAGACAAAGCGAGTGCCGTTTTTGAATCGCGCTACGATAGTCGGCATATATATGTGACCAATACACTGGAATCCATCGGCGAGGATTATGTAGCGGATGTCGGTTTTGTGCAGGAATTGTTTCATCGGAATGATGAGACGGGCGTTAGTGAGGCAGTGCCTTATGTGGCAACACGCAATGCGGTGGGTTATCGTTTTTTTCCAAAACAGTGGCCAAATATTCGTTTTTTAGCACCAGAATTGAATACAAAAATATTTTTCAATAATTTAAATGACAGTGGTTTTAAATTAACGGATTTATGGACGCAGCCTAGATTTTCAGCCTTTTTTAAAAACAATAGCATTGCGCGAATTGTCAACAACAACTATCGGCGAGATGTGTTTTTTCCGACCAATATTACGGGGCAAATGGATTCTTTACTTTTGCCTGACACCTATCATTATAGCGATCTGGGTTTCGAATATGAATCGGCGAAGCGCAACACTTTTTACGGTACTTTTAGAACGTATTATGGTGGTTTTTATAGCGGAAAAAGGTTGAGATTGAGTGCAGATATGACCTATCGTTGGCAACCTTATGGCAATTTTTCTTTAGTACTGGCTTATAATGATGTTCGCTTTCCAGAAGGTTTTGGCGATTCCAAATTGTTGTTGTTGGGTCCTCGTTTGGCATTTACTTTTACCAAGGATATATTTTTTACCACCTTTTTCCAATACAATACACAGTCGAATAATTTTAATGTAAATAGTCGTTTTCAATGGCGTTTTGCCCCAATGTCCGATTTTTTTGTGGTGATTACGGATAATTTGGATACGGATAATTTTGAGCAAAAAAACTGGGGCATTGTTATGAAATTAAATTATTGGTTGACTTTGTAGGGACGTATTGTAATACGACTTACAATGTTATAGCAAAACAAAAAAATAAAAACATGTCAGTTATACCAAAATACAAAGGAAAAAGAGTTTATGAGCATTACGAAAAAGACAAACATCCGCGAATTTGGGATGTGATTGTTATTGGCTCAGGAATTGGCGGAATGGCTTGTGCGGCTGCCTTAGCCAAATACGGGCGAAAAGTATTGGTGTTAGAAAAGCACTATATACCGGGGGGATATACACATTCTTTTGCTCGAAAAGGCTATCAATGGGATGCTGGTGTTCATGCCATTGGGGAGATGAAAGAAGGGGATGTGCCCTATAAAATGATGCACTGGTTAAGTAATGGAAACATTACAATGGAATCATTGGGCAATCCATATGATCGCTTTTTTCTGCCAGAGGATTTTGTGGTCGAATTTGCTGATAATCAGAAAGATTTCATTGCTGACTTAAAGCAAAAGTTTCCTGAACAGGAGCAGCAAATCACACAGTATTTTAAATGGGTGAACAAAGCGGCCAATTATGCAAAAGCCTTTTTTGCCTTCAAAACATTTCCCGAATCCCTACATAATATTGGCAACAACATACTCCATACATTTAGTCGCAATTGGTGGAATACCACTACTACTCAAGTGCTAGATGAAATCGGTATTAAGGGCAAATTGCGAACTGTTTTAACCGTACATTGGGGATATATTGGCAGTATTCCCAACGAATCAAGCTTTGCGGTTCATGCGTTGACGCACACCCATTTTTGGAATGGTGCGTATTATCCCAAAGGTGGTTCTAAAGAATTTGCCACCCACTTTTTAGGCAATGTAATTGAAAATGACGGAGCAGTATTGACTAAAGCAAATGTGAAAAAACTTATCATGAAAAATGATAAAGCTATTGGTGTAGAATTGGAAGATGGCGGCGAATTTTTCGCACCTATTGTTATTTCTGCGGCAGGTGCCAAAACAACGGTTAATAATTTTTTGCCTACTCGTTATCAGCATACAAAGTGGGTAAAAAACATTAAAGCCATTAAGGATTCGCCCTCTTACATTTGCTTAAATCTAGGTTTTAAAGGGGATATTACCCAGGCAGGTGCATCTGCTGCTAATCTTTGGCTGTACGATACTTGGGATAACAATATTAAAACATGGGATATAACAAATCCAGATACTACACCTCACATTTTATACATATCTTTTCCATCACTCAAAGATTCGTTACACAATGGCGGCAAGCATGAAAAACATACGGGCGAGTGTGTCACTTTTATTGATTGGGATACTGTGAAAGATTGGGCAGCAAGCAATGAAGACAACCGCCCTGAAGCATATTTAGAGCTTAAAAAGGATATGGAAGAGCGATTATTAAAGCAATTAAAAGCGCGCTTGCCAAAACTGATGGAGCATTTAGATTATTACGAACTGTCTACCCCTTTGACCTCGCAATTTTACACAAATGCCTCAAAAGGAGCGATTTATGGATTAGAAGCTAGTCCTGCGCGATTTACCTGTCAGCAGTTACGTACTCGCACACCCATTAAAAATTTCTATATGACAGGCATTGACATTGCCTCTCTTGGCGTTGTTGGAGGTTTGACAAGTGGTGTCTTGACTGCCGCTACAATTGATAAGCGAATTTATATGAAATTATTGTAGGAATTGGTATATTTCATTTTCTTCCTGACACTTTGGCTATTTAGACTTTTAGCTATTTAGACTTTTGGCTATTTAGACTTTTAGCTATTTAGACTTTTGGCTATTTAGACTTTTGGCTATTT
>JAHDHV010000337.1 GCA_020631155.1 Bacteroidota bacterium
GCTGTTAGAAATTAGCTGTTAGATATTTAGCCTTTTGGCTTTTTAGCTCTTTGGATATTTAGCTTTTTAGCCTTTTAATAATTCAAAATTTGTAGAGACGTGATTAATATTCGTACATGCCTCTACAACAACTCAACAATTTTAAGTGCCAAGCACTAATTAATTATGCAAGAAATTGTTCTAAAGTATTGACTTGCATTTTTTAATTAAACAAAGAGTACCGTTTAATTATTGTGTAGTACTTATAGTATTCAAAAAGCCCGATTTTTTAGACTTTTAAGGCGTTTTAGGGTTTAGTTATGCAAAAGGATACTTGCCTTTGGCGATGGTAAAATCGGCAATGGCGCGCCGCAATTCTTTGGGGTTAACAGGGTAGTGTGGAGTGAGTAGGCGTAAAGCAAGGCGCAACCCTCGTTTTTCGATGCCTGTTGCATAGCTGCAAATAGTATCTTCGCCTAGCTTGCGGACTTTGTTTGTTGATTCATAAAGGTATAATTTCAAGATGTTTTCTTGTGTTGTAATGGTTTCCGCTTTTACACCTGATTTGTTTCTCAATTTTTCTAAACGCAATAAAGCAGATTCTGCAAAAAAAGCAATGCCTAACATATCGGATAAATTCATCACCATTTCCTGCTCATCTACCATTTTTTCCTTTAATTTATTTCCTGCTGCGCCTGAAATGAGTAGAAAAGCTTTTTTGAAATTTTCCACAATGCGCGCATCACCCATGCCTTTACTCCCCACTCTAAATGTCAAAGCTTGCTGGATTAAATAAAATGGAATCGTTTTGCCTGCACCCATCAAGTCAATTTCTTTGGTTTTTACGGCTCTTTTGGTCAATTCCGCTACCGACAACATGCGATTGATTTCATTAGTACCTTCATAAATTCGCGTAATCCGCGCATCTCGATAGCCCATTTCAATACCTGTTTCTACTGAATAGCCCATACCGCCATGAATTTGCAAGGCTTCGTCTACAACATAGGTAGCTACTTCCGAGCCTTTCACTTTTAACAAAGCACATTCTACAGCAAATTCACGTATGGCGTTCAACTTTGCCTCGCTATTGTCCTGCCCTTGTTTGACAAACTCTTTGTATTTTTGGTCTATATTATAGCCAGTGCGATACATAGCTGATTCGGTAACATGCGTTTGCATTACCATTTCCCCAATTTTATGTTTAATAGCACCAAAATTAGCGATGGGTTGCTCAAACTGAATGCGTTGTGTAGCATACTCAATGCTGCGAGTGATGCCAAATTTGCTGCCACCAACACCACCTGCACACAATTTAATTCGTCCTGTATTAAGGATATTAAGGGCAATTTTAAAACCACCTTCACGTTTGCCTAATAAATTTTCTTTCGGAATTGGGCAATTTTCAAAAAATACTTGTACGGTAGAGGAGGCTTTAATGCCTAATTTTTTTTCTTCTGCGCCCAATGTGATGCCGCCAAAGGCTTTTTCTACAATAAAAGCGGATAAATTTTTATCGTTTTCAATTTTGGCAAAAACAATAAATAGATCGGCAAAACCGCCATTGGTAATCCACATTTTTTGGCCATTTAATATAAAATCGCCGTCTTTTGTGAAAGTTACTTTGCTTTTTCCTGAATTAGCATCAGAGCCCGCAGAGGGCTCAGTGAGGCAGTAGGCTGCTTTTATTTCACCCGAAGCGATGCCCGGTAGATATTTATCCTTTTGTTGAGCTGTGCCATAATAAACAATTGGTAATGAGCCAATTGAAGTTTGTGCACCGATGGTTGTAGCAAAGGAAAAGCCAAGCGATAAGGCTTCGCTAATTAATAGGTTAGTATTGAAATCCAAGTCCATACCGCCATACTTTTCGTCAATTGCTACCCCACAAAAACCCATATCGGCGGCTTTGTGAAAAATATCAAGGATAATCGGCATGTCTTTAGAAGCGTCTAGCTGTGCAAGTTTGTCAATGCCCATGCTGTGTACTTCTTGTAAGAAAAACTCTTGTACTGTTTCCAATAACATGCGTTGTTCTTCATTCCATTCTTCAGGAATGAACACATTTTGAGGGTCTGTTTTTTCTAAAAGAAAAGCTCCACCTTTAAGGGCATTATTAGCTGATTTTGAGGGGCTTGTACTCGATTTTTGTATGTTCTTTTTTTGAGAATTCATATGTGTATTTAATTTGATAGACTATGTTGGTAAATTAAGATATAAGACGTGAGATTTGAGATTGGTAATGTTTCAAATACTGTATTTTTCTAGCAAACAGTTTATGTTTAATTGAACAGTTCGTGGAGACGCAAAATTTTGCATCTTTATAGTGATTCGTGGATTACGTGATTTGTTAAGTTGCAGATTTAAGTAATTAAATAATACTAAATTTTCTTTTTTTAAAATCCTAATTATTTGGTTAGCAATATAATAGAATGAATTTTATGGAACTATGAATCTGCAACTCAAATAATGTCTAATTTCTGATCTCTAATATCTAAAAAGCTAAAAGTTTAAAAATCCAAAAAGCAATTTTAGAAATAGATACTATGTATACGTATTAAAATGGAGGATAGGTAAATGTTTATGTAAAAATACAAGTTTTAGTAGATACTTAAAAATTTTAAGCTATTATCGGAAAATAAGTAAGTGCAGTATATTTTTAGTACCTTTACGGGCTTATTATATTTTAAATTAGTGATTTGATAATTTGTGGAATTGTTTGTGTTTTTAAGTGCTAATAGTTGATTACTAATTTCTAATAACTGATTTCTAATAGCTAAAAGCCTAAAGTAAGTTGATTTATGGAAGAATTAATTCGGATTGTGCTTAAGTGGTTGAAACCCATTGCTTTGGTTGGTTTGTTGGTAGCTGTGATAAGCGCGATTGTGTCCTTATTATTGCCTGCCTACTATCAGTCAAATGTTACTTTTTTGACGATTAATCCACATATGATGGATGCAACGAATTTGTTTCGGCAAAATGCGGGTAAAGACCCTGTTTATTTATTTGGTGGAAAGGGGGATGTTGGCCGTTTTATGACTTATGCAGAATCAAGGGCTTTAGAAGGCTATATTATAGATAAATTTAACTTGCATAAACATTATGATGTAGATACCAATGATGTAGAAAAGGATTATTGGGTAACTGAAGCTTTACGAGATCATTTTAAATTAATTAAGACTCCTAATAATATATTGCATATTGAAGTATTGGATAAAGACCCAAACTTTGCAGCAACAATGGCTAACGAAATTGCTGCTCGTTTAGATTATTTGAATAAATCTATTTTGCTAGAAAAAAAGAAGGGCTTATCTACACTTTATGACAATAAAGCTAAGGAGAAAAAAAATATTATTGAGGTGTTGCGCGACAGTTTAAATAACAGCATTGAAACCAATCCAGAGGACACTGTTACTGCAAATATACTTGAATCAATGGTTGATGATGCAGTTTATGAGTACCTGAAAATCAATTCAATAAACGATAAACATAAAGCAGCTATGGAGCAGGAATATTCTACGCTTTATATTATCGAAAAAGCAGAGCCGGCTGTTAAACGAGCAAAGCCTGTACGCTCGTTGATTGTATTGAGTTCAACTTTAATCGCTTTATTGGCAATGGTACTCATTGCTATTTTTATTGAAAAACTAAAAAGCTTTGAGTTGGAATGATCGGGTGTAGGTATATTTTAATCAATCACAAATTCATCGGTAGATAAAAGGCATGCCTTTTATCTCTATATATATAATTATCAAATAATTTAACCAATACATGCTTGCACTGCTCCGAAAATTAAACCCAACTGTTGTATTTATGGCCTTTGCCATATTAACTACACTATCCATTTTGGGAGCTGTCACTTTTGACAATCCTTACCTCTATTTACTACCTTTTGTTTTATTAACTGCCTTATTTTTTATTGGAGCATTTAAAAGTGCCTATGTACTGCTATTTTTATGCCTGCCTATTTCTATAGAAGTAGAACTTGGTAGCGGTTTCTCTACCGATTTACCTACTGAACCTTTGATGGTACTGCTTATGTTCGTGGGCATCTTATACTACCTGAGTAACCCCAAGCAATTAAGTAAAAAATTTCTGAACCATCCCATTTTAGTATTATTATTAGCTCATTTGGTGTGGATAGGAATAGCCATGTTATATTCTCAATTGTTTGTTGTTTCTCTAAAGTTTTTCTTAGCAAAAATATGGTATATTACCGTTTTTGTGTTTCTTACAGCTCTGTTTATCAAAGAACATCGCGATTTTGAACCCATATTGTGGAGTTTGTTAATTCCTTTTATTTTTGTGATTGTTCAGACCATTATTCGGCATTGGTTAATGGATTTTGGATTTCAAGAGGCGAATAAAACCATGCAGCCCTTTTTCCGAAACCATGTCAATTATGCGGTAATGATGGTAGTGTTGATACCCTATATTTGGTTTGCGCGAGAGTGGTATGTTAAGGGAAGTTTGGTGCGTCTATTTTTAAATATTAGTTTAGTCGTTTTTATTATAGGTATTATTTTTGCTTATACACGCGCTGCCTATGTATCCCTAGTATTGATACCATTTTTAATTTGGATGTTTAAAAGACGCTTGAGTAAATGGTTTGCACTGTTTGGGCTAGGTATATTATTGTTATTTTTGGGCTATTATAGCAATGATTATAGGTATTTAGACTTAGCTCCCGACTTTGAAACAACCATTTATCACGATGATTTGGACGATCACCTAGTAGCAACTTTCGAGGGGAAAGATGTGTCTTTTATGGAGCGTGTGTATCGCTGGGTAGCGGCGGTTCGCATGTCTAACGAGCATCTTTTAACAGGTTTTGGCCCCGGCAATTTCTACAATTTTTACCAACAATATACTATAGATAATTTTGAAACATATGTAAGTGATAATCCCGAAAAATCGGGTGTACACAACTATTTTTTAATGACATTGACTGAACAGGGACTCATTGGATTAGTCATTTTCATAGCTTTATGTATTGTATTTTTTACAGAAGGAGAGCGCATTTACCAGCAAACCACCAACCGACTTCGCAAAGGTTTTGTGATGACCATTCTTGTAAGCATGTTTATTGTCATTGTCAATTTATTGGTCAGTGATTTGATTGAGGTAGACAAAATCGGAGCCTTCTTTTTTGCAAATATGGCTTTGCTCATCAATATGGATGTGCGAAATAAAGAGGAGAGGGGGGGGGATTATTTGAGTTGTCAATAATTTTTCCTATCCATCTACCCTCGCCGAATAAATCTAATAGTAGATAAAACCAGGATGTTTCATTTTGTTCCGAACATTTTGGCTGTGAGATTGTCTTTTGGCTATTTAGTTGTTAGAAATTAGCGATCAGAAATTGGAAATTATTTTTTGAACTTTCTTATAGCTATAAGTTTTTGATTTTAATTATTATATATAAGAACTTTAACGGCTAAAGCCATCGTTATAGAACTCATTCAAAAAGAAACTAAAAAGCCCAAAAACGAATCTACTAATCACAAATCCATGAGCTGTCAAAATAAGCAAAAACTGTTTGGTTGAAAAGCATGGCATTTGAAACATACCACTAAACCAAGCCCACCATGAAATACAAAAATATTTTAATCGAAAAAAAAGCACCCTTAACCACTGTTATCATCAATCGGTTAGCGGTGCGAAATGCCGTTAATTTAGCTACTGCCAAAGAATTACATCATGCTTTTCGAGCCTTTGATGCAGACCCGACAATGAAGGTAGGGGTTTTATGTGGAGCAGGAAATACGTTTTGTGCAGGAGCAGATTTAAAAGCCATGACCAATGATCCTACCGCTATGAAAGCCTACCAACAACTCTTTGATAGTCAGGAACATGCGCCGCTTGGTACTTCTTATTTGTTATTGAGCAAACCCGTTATTGCAGCCGTCGAAGGATTCGCTGTAGCAGGCGGTTTGGAGTTAGCCCTTTGGTGTGATTTGCGTGTAGTGGGAGAGTCGGCGGTAATGGGCGTATACTGTCGGCGATGGGGCGTGCCATTAATAGACGGTGGAACAGTGCGTTTGCCTCGCCTCATCGGATTGAGCCGAGCCTTGGACTTGATATTGACAGGGCGAGGGGTAGGAGCGAGCGAAGCCCTAACAATGGGGTTGGCGAATCGCATTGTTGCAGACGGAGAGGCGCGAGCAGCAGCCGAAAATTTGGCCTTGCAAATCGCCAATTTCCCACAAATTTGCCTGCAAAATGATCGCCGTAGTGCCTACGAGCAACAGCATTTGCCGCTAAAGGAAGCTTTGCAAAATGAATTAAAACATGGTATCCGAAGCATCGCATCGGGCGAAACGGCAAAAGGGGCGATGAGGTTCACAAAGTCGTAGGGTGTATGGGCGTATTGCAATACGCCCATACGTCCCTACGACCATATGTATGATTAATTTATCCCAAATAATCGTCTTCACTCTTTTGAATAGTTGGTTCATTATCAATGGGATACTGTTCTTCCTGTGGATAGGTTTCTTGTTCGGCAGGTGGTGGTGCAGTTTCCTCCTCAAATGGTGTGCCTGCGCCGCCTAAATCTACTTTTAAACTAGCCATATTATTGGTTGTCCGCACTCTAATTAGCTTCATATCTTTAGAGTAGCCCGGCCATTTAAAAACGGTGGTAATCGGTGTAGGATGCATTGAATAAACATCACCTACTTGTGGAGGGGTGGCGTAAAATTCAAATTCGTATACATCAAAAGGATGGATTCCGCGAGGGGGAGCCTCTTGACTATCAATATAGTGCAATCTAGGATTAGTCCAATTGGTAGATTCTACAGTTCCCTTTACAGAAATAGCTAGGGTAGATTCTTCATCTTCTCTGTGCTCCAACCAAATTTCGATCTGCTCGGCTGAGTCTACTAATTTTTCGGGTATGATAGGTACTTCCAT
>JAHDHV010000338.1 GCA_020631155.1 Bacteroidota bacterium
CCACTAAATTCATTACTTGTAATACTTTTTGAGAAGTATCCATTAAGTAATGTACCTCTTTCATACAGGCCCCTTCTACATTAAATTCTTTTGTCATGATAATTTTTTATATTTTATTGGGCTTTTAATTTTAACAAAAATAATACTTCTTTTTTTATAACGGATAATATTGGTAAATAAAATCGAAATCCTTCTTTATCATTTCCTCCGATAAACCAAATTCTTCTAATGTATAGTGATGTTTACTTTTATAATTAGTTTGCCGATTCATTTGATTTTCAATGCTTTGTAGTAATTCTTTTGTTTTTTTCAATTCACAAAAATCAATAATCTGATTAAATGTTTTTTCAAAATCATTTTTTAGTTTTTTATGAGTAATCACTAAAATAGATAACTGTTTATTTTTTTGAAAAGTAGTTAATAATTGATGTAATAATTGATAAAACAATAGAGAGGCTTGATATAAATTAGCATAATATTGTTTTTTAATGGAATCATCAAGTTGTTCAAAGTTATGCAAATTGCTTTGCGCGCTTCTTACCAAAGACATGCTAGACGGTACAGATTGCATCGGATCACGTAGTAAAAAAATGAATTTTCCATTGGGAAAAAGGCTTTTTAAATGCTCAAAATTGATGATGAAAGAGAAGGATTTAGACAACATTCGCTGCTCGTGATGCGTACTTTTTTGCTGGAAGACAGTTCGTTGATAAACTGTTTTCAAATAATGGAGAAAGCGTTTTTGTTGACTGATTTTTGTTAGTTTTTGCTGGAGTTCTTGGGGAGTCGTTTGTTGCCAAGCCTCAAAATATATCCAAAACAACAGACCATCAAAATAGCGCATAAAAATGGCTGCATCATCTGTTTCAGGCTCAAAAAAACCTGTTTTGTGGATGTTTGAATCGTAAATATTTTGGGGAGAAACGGTTTTTAAATTGGTAATAAGGGGGCGAAATAATTTGCGAGCACTCAGGGCAGGAAATAGCATTTCCCAAGCGCGCAAACCCGTTAATTCTTGGCAATTTTTGACCATAAAACGGTGCAAAAAAGTGGTGCCGCTACGAGGATGCCCAATAATAAAAACAGGCTTTTCTAAAGGTTGTTGCTGATATTGGGGCAAGAAAAAACGATCTAAAAGTAGCGTTGAGTGTGTTAAACAGCCATAAAAAAAGCGGTAGATAGGAAGAATAAAATATTTGATTTGCAGACCAAAGGTATTAAATAAAGTGTTTAGAATACGCAGGTATTTTAGTAGTAGCATAGTATTTTTGTAAATTGTGGAGTATTGCACGATAATTGGGGATGTTTCAAATAGGGTGTTTTTTTAAACAAACAGTTTGTAGGTACTTAACAAGTAGTTGATTAGTGATTTGTAGATTCGTGATTAGTGAATATACAAAGCCGAAAGTCCAAAAAGCTAAAGAGCCAAAAGGCTAAATATCAATTTTAGAAATAAAGTGTTAGGAATAAAGTGAAACATCCACAACAAATGAGTGAGAAAATATGTACTTTACACACGCCATTCCCCAGCAAGCGACATCATGCTAAAGCCTCCGCCCGCACTAGATAAAACCAACTTATCGCCATTCAACAGTTCATAATTTTTTATTAAATAATCCATCGTTAGCGGAACGGTTGATGTGGCTGTATTACCATATAAATGATGTGTAATAGGTGCTTTTTCTCGAGCAATACCTATTAAATCACACAATTGATGAATGATTTTTTTACTAGGTTGATGAGAAAGAAAATAGGCAACATCTGATATTTTCCAGTTCAAAGTTTTTAGCAAACGCTCAATTTCGTTTGGAACATGCGCCAATCCCAAATCAAAAACTTCTTTGTTATCCGAAACAAAAGTGCCATTAATTGGCAGTTGACAAGCTGTATAGGTAGCAGGCAACGAAGTATTTTGCAGGTAAAGCAATTCGGCGCAAGGCTGCTGCAAGGGTTTTTTACTAATTAACCATGCGGAGGCAGCATTTCCAATAGTTAAGCCCGCCACTTTTGTAGACAATTCCTCAAACGATTGTATGTTGTAATTGAGGTAACTAAACGAGCTTTGATTATCAGTAGAAAAATCGGCGGCACAACAAAGAGCCGTTTGCAAATGTTCGTTAGACTGTAATAGCGAAACTGCCGTATAAACTGCTTGTAGTAGTCCAACACAAGCAGAGGTGACATCAAAAATAGAGGCTCGCTCAATGCCCAATTTTGCAGCAATTTCCATAGCAGTAGCAGGCTCTAAATACTCTCTAATAATGCCACCATAAATAACCACATCTATTTCGTGGGGAGCTAATTGATGTTTTTCTAAACAATCTTGAGCAGCCATTACTGCATGGTCGGCTAAGGTTTTATTTGGTGCTTTTCCAAGATAGCGAGTTTGTGTGCCACAAGCCCTAAATACATAACGTATTCCCGTTTGTATTCTTCGCCATTCTTCGTCGGTTCCTTTAAAATTTTGTTTGACTCTATTGATAATCATTTGATTATCAATTTTTTGTTTACCTAAGATGGTACTAGGGGCGGATAAATACGTATTTTTTACTTTCATTTAGTTGAATTGGTATAGTAGCAAACTACTTATTTTTTTCTTCGTAAAATTCTAAAATTTGATAACAGATGTAATCTAGCTGTTTTTCTGTGAGTTCATAATATAGGGGCAGGCGTAACAAACAGTCGCTATATCTATCGGATTGTGCTAGGGTACGGCCATCATGTTCCTTTCTTTCTTGGAAAAATGGCGATTGATGTAAGGATAAATAATGAAAGACTGCCTGTATTTTTTTTCGCTTCAAAAAAGCAATCAACGCAGTTCGCTCCTCTAAACTATTACAAACTAAGTAGAATAAATGACCATTGCGAGTTGCATAATCAGGGATAAAGGGAATTTGAACTGCGTATTTTGAGGTTAAAACTTGCAGTTGTTGGTAATAACGATTCCATAACTTAATTCGCTTTTCCTGAATTTGTTGAATGTGTTGCAATTGGGCGTACAAAAACGCAGCAATAATGTCGGAAGGTAGGTAAGAAGAACCAATATCTACCCAATTGTATTTAGCGACTTCTCCTCTAAAAAAAGCCGAGCGGTTCGTTCCTTTTTCCCGAATAATTTCCGCCCTTTTCTGAAATTTTTCATCATTAATCACCAACATGCCACCTTCTCCTGAGATGACATTTTTAGTTTCATGAAAAGAAAAAGTAGCTAAATGACCGATAGAACCTAGCGGTTTGCCCTTGTGAAAGCTATCAATAGCATGGGCAGCATCCTCAATAATGTACAAATTGTGTTTTTTTGCCAATGCCATTAACTGCTCCATATCACAAGCAACGCCCCCATAATGCACCACCACAATCGCCTTTGTTTTAGGCGTTATCAAGGTTTCAATTTTTGAAATATCAATATTAGGGGTAGTGGGTTCGCTATCTGCAAAAACAATTTTCGCCCCTTGCATCACAAAAGCATTGGCTGTAGATACAAAGGTATATGCTGGCATAATGACTTCATCTCCCTGTTGAATGTCAATTAACAAAGCACACATTTCGAGGGCTGCCGTACAAGATACTGTTAACAGCACCTTGGGAAAGTCATATCTTTCTTGGAAAAACTCATGGCATCGCTGGGTAAAGAAGCCATCACCAGAAATTTTGCCAAGCGCAACGGCTTGTTGAATGTAGTTTGTTTCTTGGCCTGTTAAAAAAGGACGGTTGAAGCCAATCATTTGCTGGGTTGGGCTTGGAATGGGAATTTTTAAGGGTTTCATAGGGTAATTGTTTTTGTAACTGTTTGATTGGTAGTTAGAGATTTAAAAGGGTACACAAATTAAAGAAACTGTTTGAGTGTGTCAAGAAAAGAGGGTTTTCCTATAAGAGCTATTTACCTTAATCTTATAAAGTGTCCCTTTCCCTACGTTTTTTTCCTTTTTTTCTTGATAAAAAAAGAAAGAAATCAAGGCTGTGAAAGTTTTTCAACACCAATAAAAAAAATACTATTTTATTTTAGAAAAAAGAAAAGGTTCTCCTTTCATTTGGATAACATTTCATTATTCCCTAAATCATTGACATACTCAAACTGTTTCTTTGAATGTTAAGTTGATTTGTTTAGGGGGGAAATGTGGTTAAATAATTGGAATCTCTCGCCGAAAATAGGGTCTGAAACTCCACGATTGCCTTCGGCGACTTACTTTTTGCAATCGCGAAAAAAGTAAGCAAAAACGCTTGTCAAAAATATCGTTCCCACGCTTCAGGCCTGCGCTTTGCTACCGATTTTTGACCTGCCTGCGCTTCTTTTTTGCTAGGATTTGCAAAAAAGATTCATAAAACTACTCTACTAAAAAAACGATGACTTTTGTGTACCCTTTTGAATTTAGAGATTAGATGATTAATTAGACAAAATTAAATAACGATTGAACTTACCATAAGTTATTAATAATTCCTTCATTATCTCAAGTCTCAAGTCTCAAGTCTCCTGTCTACCTTCTAGTTAATTTCATGTTCGTTCTTGTGAAAAAATCACCTTCATCATATTTAACTTCATTTAGCATAGACAAATTGTTGCCTTGTAAATTGATTGTTTGTCGCATTAGGGCGGCTTGTTTATTGTCTACCCCTGCTTTTACCATCACTATTTTTAAGGATTTTGCGGCTGTATTTTCTGTAAATTCTTTGATGTACCAAACTTCACTTTTAGCCATTAAACGCTCAAAATTGGTTGTAATAATTTGATTTTTAGTTTTGCCTCGAGAAAATATTTGTATGGTTTCCGAACGTTGTCCTTCGGGTTTTTCTAAGGTAACATCAAACATGTAGGTGTCTCCTAATTCAGAGCGAACACAGCTAAAAGTAGCAGGCATATTGATTTTTTTGGCATCATCATAATTGGTAAATTCTAAATTTCCAGCCCATTTGCCTGTGATAAATTTAAATTTGCTCATATCTATTTGTGGCTGTGTTGTTTTTTGCGCCAGCAGAACAGTAGATTGTTGAATACATAATGCAAGTAGTAGTAATAAGAACTTTTTCATTGTTTGATTATTTTTATGAAAAAAAATCCAAAATTCTTGTTGGAGATGTAGCTACAAAAGTACATTGTTTACCGCTTCTTTTAGAAAAAAAAGAACTATTTGATGGTTTAAAAATGACGAATAGCCTTGATATATGTAGTTGCATATTCTGTTTGTAGCTGAATGATGTGTAAACCTGAAAAACCGCCTAAAAAGTGTTGATAATCACCTGCTGACTGTTGGGTGGGAGGTAGTAAATTTTTGATTTTTTTGCCCTGTATGTCCAATACCTCAATTTGAACTTGACTTGCTCTAGGAAGTGTGTAATAGAGGGTAGCTGTTTGTTGATAAGGGTTGGGAAATAGCTGAATGTTCAAATTTGGTTGAGTAATGGTTTCTTCTCCAGTCATGATGACCATAACAGACTGAGAATTTGTGGAACAACCCTCTTCATTTGTCACTTGTACATAGTAGTTGCCAGATTGTTGGGCGATGTGGGTGCTTTCAGTGGCATTTTCAATCATTTCATCATTAAAATACCACTGATAAGTTTCGTTATCATTGGTATTCTCAACGTTTAATGTATTGTTATTTTGTGAAATAGTGGGGATGTTTGGAGCTTGTACAGTAATTTCTTGAGATACTGTTTTCCAACCATAAGTATAACTAACAGTATGTGTACCTACACCAGCCATGCTAGGGTTGAAAGTGCCATTTTCGATGCCAGTACCTTCAAAAAAACCACCAAAGGGAGTAGCAGACAGTACAATAGAAGTATCTATAGAACAGTAGGTTGGTTTTAGATTACTGATGCTGGGTTCAGCTATATCCTCTTGTAAATCTCCGAAATATTTCACCCGATAAAAATAGCCACCTGTATTAGCCTGCCAAACAACTTCGTTTTGTGGATTGACCTCAAAAACTTCTCCTACAAAGCCACTTCCTATCAAAGTATTATTGTTGGGAGTTCGGTCTACACTGCCTGTAAAAATGCTAAAATATTCACTAGGTAATTGGTGTTTCCAAACAACAGCTGCGGTTTTATTAGCCTCATCTATTCTATACTCTATTGCTCTACTAATAGGAGCATTGTAATTACCATTATCAAACAACAGATAGGTGCCTTCTGGTGTGACAATGCAATCATGTTGTTGTAAAAATAAATCTTCATCGGCTAAGTCAAAAGTTCCATTTTCGCCTAGTATCCATATGATAGCCCCTGTTTGAGCATTGACTTTTGCCACCTGATTTAAAGCTCTAAAAGAAATGATGTAATGGCCGTCTATATCTTGTTTTAGTGAATTTGCCCAAGCCCACTCTGTTGCGTCAGCATCAAATATATCTCTCCAGATATTCGTTGTGTCTTTTACTAACAAGTCTAAATGTTCAAAAGTAGACCAATTCCATAAGGTTTCCCCCTGAGGAGAAAAAATACTAATTCCATCACCGATGAGTTTGGTTTGTTCTACACCATTTCCTAAGTTTACTGGGATGGTACGTTGTTCAGCAGTTAAAGCAACAAAATTATCATCTGCATTAATGATAAGATCGTGATGTAAGTATTGAGAGATGTCTAAATTTATAAAAAAATGCTCATACTCTCCTGTGAGTTTTTGTCTGGTAAGTCCTTGACAGCCTACTAAAGTTAAGATTTCTTTGTTGAAAAGGTTGGGGAAATGTCCTCCACAGGGACGTGTATTAAATTCGATTTCAGAAGAGTCTGGCAACTCATCTTGGGCAACACTGTAGGTTTGAGTATACCAATATACTTGCCCTTTTTTATCACAAATAATTTGATAGGCACCTTGAACGGTTAGGTCTGGAATGGCAGATACATGTAAAAAACCTTTTTGCTCTTTGCTTGTATCCTGATGGGAAA
>JAHDHV010000339.1 GCA_020631155.1 Bacteroidota bacterium
CGTGATTAGTAGACATTATTAATTTCTAAAAATCCAAAAGTCCAAAAGTCCAAAAGTCCAAAAATCTAAAAATCTAAAAGTCCAAAAATCTAAAAGTCCAAAAATCTAAAAAGCTAAAAAGCCAATGAGTGTTCGAGAAACAACCTTAAAAATCGTTAATCCAGCTACAGGTATCAAAATTACCCGCTTGCCCAAGGATAATGCTGAAACAGTACAGCAAAAATACGAAGCTTTACAAGTAGGACAAAAACAGTGGACTGGAACAACAGTCACTCACCGCTTATCCTGCATCGAAAAGTTTTTTAAATTGTTAGATGTGGAGCGTGTAGAACTCGCGGAAACATTGACAGCAGAAATGGGTAAGCCCTATCAAGAATCTTTAAACGAAATTCAAGGGGCAAGGGGGCGAATAAATTTTTTCTTAAATAATACAACCGACTGGCTCAAAGAGGAATGGATGATTCGAGAAGGGGCTACTCGCGAGAAGGTAACTTTTGAACCCTTAGGCGTGATTGGCAATATTTCAGCATGGAATTATCCGTATTTGGTAGGGGTTAATGTCTTTATTCCAGCTTTGCTGACAGGCAATGCCGTTTTATACAAACCCTCCGAATATTCAACACTAACAGGTCTAGCCATTCAAAAATTGCTGTTTGAAGCAGGAGTTCCCGAAAATGTTTTTCAAACTGTTGTTGGCGGTGGTGAAGTAGGAGAATTGTTATTAGAATTGCCCTTAAATGGTTATTTTTTCACAGGTTCTCACGCCACAGGTCAATATATTGCCCAAAAAGTTGCCCCTAAATTGGTGCCTGTACAGTTAGAGTTAGGCGGAAAAGACCCTTTGTATGTGATGGATGATATAGCGGATATTCGACAAGCTGCTGCTAATGCGGTAGAAGGGGCATTTTACAATAATGGGCAAAGCTGTTGTGCAGTAGAAAGAATTTATGTTCATCACAATATTTATGAACTTTTTGTTGAAGAATTTGTCAAAGAAGTAAAGGAAAATTGGCAAATTGATTTACCTGCTAAACCACATACCAAAATTGGGGCTATCAGCCGAAAAGTACATTTAGAGTATTTAACAAAACAAGTGAAAGATGCGCTCGAAAAAGGGGCAACGCTCTTGGCTGGCGGACAGCAGGCACAACGCAAAGGCTACTTTTTTGAGCCAACTGTTTTGGCAGATACCGACCATACTATGAAGGTAATGATGGACGAAACTTTTGGACCTGTCATTGGCATACAACGTGTAAAAGATGATGCCGAGGCAATACAATTGATGCAGGACACGTCTTATGGACTAACGGCGGCGGTATTCTCACAAAGTCAGGAACGTGCCGAAGCAGTGTTAGAACAAATAAATGTAGGAACTGTCTACTGGAATTGTTGTGATAGAGTAAGCCCAAATCTTCCTTGGTCGGGGCGCAAACATTCTGGTTTAGGAGCGACACTTTCGTATATGGGCATCAGAGCATTTGTACAACCTAAAAGCCACCATTTGAGAGGATAATAAGTTTAGAATGATTTGTGTGGATGGAAGAAGTGTCGATTATTTTCGGATTATTCTATATGACTAGAGGAGTTTTGTTAACAAAAGAAAAATAAATGAGAAAAATAAAAATTGTATTAATACTAGGAGCGCTTTTATGTTGCTTCTTAGTAGGATGGGAAGAAGTTTGGGCGCAATGTCCGATGTGTAAGGCAGCAGCAGAATCAAATTTAAAAGAAGGAGGCAAGCATGGAGCAGGCTTAAATGCAGGTATTTTATATCTATTTATCACGCCCTACCTTATTGTTATGACAGTTGGTTTGTTGTGGTGGTGGAATAATCGTAAAGCAAATCAGGAAGAAGCCTTGCAAGAGCGAATGGGAGTAGAATAAAAAGAAAAAGTTTGTTTTACACAACAGGTAAACAAAGTGTATGTAAAACAAACTTTTTTAATAAAAAAATGTGTAATATTCAGATTACTAAAGACTATTCTTTCTTTTTGCCATTTACATATTCATACTCAATAGTCACCTCACCCTTGTCATTGTACCACTTATTGATACCATGTCGTTTGCCATTCACAAAGTTGCCTTCTTCTTTAGGAATCCCATCCTTAGTCTCTGTTTTGCCATCTTCCTTTGGCACACGAACCCCATTGTAGTAGGATTTATGTGTACCATTTCGTTTTCCGTTTTTATATTCTGTTTCTTCCTCTACCTTTCGATTTTTGAAAATGGTACGTGTCCCTTCCAATAAACCATTTACATAAAAAGCTGTTTCTGCAATTTCTCCACGATCCGATAGTTTTACACTTGCACCGTGCTTTTTTCCATCTTTATAGCCCACAATCCACTGCGGAACCTTAGCATAACGCCCTTTATTATAGGTTATCCAAGAACCTGCTTTTTGCCCATCAATTACATCTCCTTGTTCAAGTATATTTTCTCCATCTTTTTTAATTGCTTTTTGCAAACCAGACCGACCCTCATAATTGCTCAGTTCATAGCCTTCTAAATTAGCAGTAGAAGTCTCCGTATTATTAGAAGCGGTATTGGTAGTGGGTTGATTACAAGCAGCTATTATTGCTGTAAGGATAAAAATATATAGATATTTCATGTTTAGTTGATAATTATTTAGTTGCTAAAAAAATTTATTATACAATGCGAACAAAATGGCAATGGTCGCTAATATCCAAAATATTCTTAGTTGTTTTTTGTTCATGCTTTTGAGTTTAGATATAAGACATGAGACATAAGAATTAAGATAATTAATTTAACAAATCAATTGCAAAATTGTAAAGGGGTATGGTTCATTTTCTTCCCAACATTTTGTTTCTAAAATTGCTATTTGGCTATTTAGACTTTTAGCTCTTTAACTGTTAGAAATTAGTTAAAATAAAGTACTTTTTAATTTTTATAATGGATATAATCTTTTGATTTTTAAAGTATTATGATGGCTAAAGCCTTCGTGACAGAAAACATCTAAGAAGAAATCAATCAGTAAAAAATGTCCAAAAACGAATCACGAATCCACTAACTAAGCGAAGCTAAAGCCTTTTGGACAGCTTCAAAATTTGGTAAATCGCCTGCCGATTCGAGTACTTCCGCATAGCGAATAATGCCCTCACCATCTACAACAAAAGCCGAGCGTTTTGCCACGTTTTTCATGCCCAATACAAAATTATCGTACAAAGCACCATAAGCAGCAGCCGTTTCGCTATTAAAATCTGATAGTAACGGGAAGTTATAGGCTTGTTCAGCTTTAAATTTTTCTAAAGTAAATAAGGAATCTACAGAAATCGCAACTACTTCGGCATTTAATCCACTGTAAACGTTCATATTGTCTCGGATGCTGCACAATTCGGTCGTGCAAACGCCTGTAAATGCTAGTGGAAAAAATAAAACAACCACATTTTTGCCTGAATAATCCGACAGCTTGACTTCTTTTTTTTCTGTATTAAATAAGTTAAAGTCAGGGGCTTTATCTCCAATTGAAAGTGCCATATGTTAATGATTTTATTTTGTTAAAACTAGGTTGCAAATTTACTATTTACAGTCCATAAAACCCTAGTTGTAACAAAGGAATTTTGCCTAATAAGCAAAACAATCTTTTATTTTTTTGCCAAACTGCCTTATTTTCCTTATTTTAATAAAAGAAATATTACTATCTTGCTCTTAAAAAGTATGTTTCAAACCCTCTAATTTTGCTATGCAAATAGTTCGTTAATTCATGATTCGTTGATTAACTACTAAGCAGCTAAAAATCCAAAAAAAACGTCATGAAATTAATAAAATTAACTTTTACCTCATTGATAATCATTGCTTTAATAGCGTGTTCGTTGCAAAGTAACGGACTAAAACATTCATCAGCAAATCATTCTGCTATGTCAAAACAGTCATCCATTGAACTAATTACTGATGCTATGCCTGAACGCCATATTCGCGTTCCAATATCAGCCCACAGCACCTTATTTACACCGCAAAAAGAAGGAAGTGCCTATAAATATCTCATTGGCACTTTAGAAGAAAACGGTCAGTTGCGCTTATTATCGCAAAGCATCAAGTTGACCAGTATTTCTATGCAAGAAGCACACGCGCCTGTTCCGATTGTTATATCGCCTGAGCAAATTGGTCAACTAGCCATTGTATATGGGCATTTAGCTGGGGAACTCTATCAGGCGCAGATTGTCGCTATTTTCAAATCTAGTCCTACAGAATTATTATATGAATTATTGGGAAAGTCTAGTCAAAGTTTAGAGAAATATGTGCAAAAAACGGACTAATTTTTGTAACTTACCGAAGTGATTTTTTGTCACAATAAAGTCTAAGAGCTTATCTTGATTTTGAATTACAATTCAAAATCAAGATAAGTTCTAAATCCTTTTTTTAACCATTTTTAAGTGTACCATAACTTATGATTCGCCAATTATTGCTGCTATTGTCTCTAAGTATATTTAGTGTTAGTTTTTTTTGTATAAATGTTTTTGCACAAGAAGAGCAAGAACGAAATTTTGTTGAAGATTCTATAGAATATCGTTCCTTTACCGATCAGATATTGATCTTTTGTCAAAATGGATTATGTGGCTTGATGAGTAAAGATAAGGAAAAAGTATTGATAGAGCCTAAATTTGATTGGATTAGCGATTATTATGAATATTCAGGAAGCTATCAGACGGTGGTTAAAGGCTGTGCTGATCCCTATGTTTATTTACCGGGAGGTTTAGGTGCAAAAGTATATATTAATGGTTATCAAGGTACTATAGATGCCAATGGTATTATGAATATCATTTTGCAAAAAGACTATCAAGCACCAGAGCGACGGCCTTGTGACCCTATTCGTACCAATAAAATGGTTTTTGGTAGTGCAGGTTATGCGATGATGGGAGTAGGAGGTAAAGTAGGAATTATTGATAAAATGGGCATAATTGTTATTCCTGCAAAATATGACGGCATTGATTGGGGTAAAGAAGCAGGCTTATTTTATGCCTATAATATTGAAGACAATAGCAAACAGCATTTTTATATTGATTTGGCGGAAAAAATGGATGGCAATAACTATGATGAAATTAAAGTATTAAATAAGGAAATATTAGCAGGACGATCAAACGATAGCACACGCCTATGGACGTTATTTAACATAGAAAGGGGAGCTATTACAGAGGCACTTTTTGAGGATGTTAGGGTATTAGATGGAAAGCGTTTTTTGGTTAAACAATCAGGAAAATGGGGGCTAGGTGGAGAAGATGGAAAAGCATTATTCCAACCAAAATATGATAACATAGAACTACATAAGCATTTCTTCGCTCCTAGTGATGCACTGATTGTAACAGACAATGAACAGATAGGGTTTCTTAGAAAAAAAGATGGATACACATTAATTGAACCAACTTACGATAATATTCAGATACATGGTAAGAACATGTATAAAACTCAGAAAGATAAGCAATTTGGCTTAGTAACAAGGGCAGGAGAGGAGTTGTTTCCTCCAGTATTTTCTGCCTTAACCAACTTAGAAGGCAACTATATGATTGCTGATAAAAATGGTAAATCCATTGTTTTAGATGCACAAGGGAAACGCCTTTTTAAGCAACCTTTTGATAAAGCCAAAAAGAATATTTGGAAGGGATACATTGAAATTGAAGACCGTGGAAAAGTAGGTATTGCCTATTCAAATGGCCACATTGGGATAGCCCCAAAATACGATGCTTGTGAATACTTAGATAAGAATTTATTTAAAATTACTAAGAAAGGCAAAGTCGGTTTAGCTCGCGGTAATAATAAAATATTAGTAGAACCGCAATACAATAAAATTGAAGTTTTAGACAAAGATATTTTTAAATTAACCAAGCGAAATAAATCAGTTATTGTCAATGAAAATGGAAAAACATTATCTAAAAAAATAACCAATGTATCAAGATTTAAACGAGGAGTAGCTGTTTTTAAAGATAAAAAAGGCTATGGATTAGTCAATAAAACATTCCATGTTTTAACCAAAGAAAAATACGATCAAATTGAGGTATTAAACAATCACTGGTCACCTCTATTAACCGCAAAAGTGTATAAAAATGGTGCGTGGGGAGCTGTCAATCATCTAGGGCGTTTAGTCATTCCTACTAGATACGATAATTTTGAGCGAATTGGTAAACACATCAAAACCATTAAAGGCAAAAAAATAGGTTTGTATAATGCTCAATATAAAGAGATTGTAAAGCCAAAATACGATAAAATATTTACCTGTTCAGGTGAAGAAATTTTTCAAGTACACCAAAATGATAAAATAGGCTTAATCAACAAAAGAGGCAAAGAAATCGCTGTACCACAATTTGAGCAGGTAGTAGGGAGCAGTAAAAACCGCGTGATGGTGCAACTAGACGATTTATGGGGTTTGGTAGATGACAAAGGAGCCTATTTGATTCGACCTAAATACCCTAAACGCTCTGTCTTGGAAAAAGCCATTGAAAAAATGGATAGCCCTTTACAAGAAATGAGCAATAAACATTCTGATGAATTAACTAAGCCTAAGCCTATTTCGGAGGAAGTGATTATGCCTAAAAAATCTAAGAAAAAAGAATCTAACAAGAAAGGCAAAAACGAACCTAAATCAACGCAAAAATCCAAAAAAACAGAGCAAGAAGCCGTTAAACCTTCATCGAAAAAGATAGAAAAAACTACTGCAAAATCTAAAAAAGAGGGCAACGTAAAACAAGCACCAAAAGCAGTTGTAGACAGCACTGAACAAAAAGCGGAAAAGGCGGTTGATGTGGCTACCAAAAAAGCGAAAACTGCCACAAAAACGGACGCAAAACAAGGGAAAGAAACACCTAAGAAAACCGCAAAAGCAGTTGTAGACAGCACTGAACAAAAAGCGGAAAAGG
>JAHDHV010000666.1 GCA_020631155.1 Bacteroidota bacterium
TACCAAGATGGCGATGGCGATACCGGGGATGATGGCTAAAAAGGCTTTGTTGGTGCCGATGTAGCCGAAGTACTCGTTTAACATTCCGCCCCAAGAGGGGGTGGGTGGCTGAACGCCAATGCCTAAGAAGCTCAAACCTGCTTCAATGATGATGGCGGAGGCAAAGTTGGCTGCTGTTACTACAACAATGGGACCGACACAGTTTGGTAGAATATGCCGCGCGATGATGCGGCTGTTGTCGAAACCTAAACTTTGTGCTGCTTCGACATATTCTTTCTCCCGAAGGCTTAAAAACTGTCCGCGAACAATACGGGCAACCTCCACCCACATTGTCAGTCCTACGGCGAGGTAGATTTGCCAAAATTCACGCCCCAAAGCGAGTACCATCGCAAAAACGAGTAGCAGCAAGGGAATTGACCAAAAAACGTTGATGATCCACATGATGATGTCGTCTACAATGCCGCGAAAATAGCCCGAAATGGCACCTAATGTTACGCCAATCAGCAGCGAAATCAGCACCGCCATAATGCCGACCGAAAGCGAAACGCGCACCCCTAAAATTAGACGGCTTAGGTTGTCGCGGCCGAATTTATCGGTGCCGAGTAGGTAGCTTTTTTTGTCTAAATGCTCATTTTTAAATTGGTTTTGCAAATCGCTAATAGAGGCGGTTTGGCGTTTTTGGTCAATATCGGTAAAGGTAACTTGATCGCCATTGACAACGATATTTGGTGTGTTATCAATAGGATAAACGATGTCAACTAGGCTAATCGTATCATAAACGACTTGTGCGGAACTCCCTGTATAGCGGTTCACGATCACGTTTGCGCCCTCCAATTCGTAGCTTTTGACAGGTACTTGTTTATACGAGTTTTCGCGCCCTGATAATAAGAGTTTAAGGATTCCTTGCCCTGTCATATCTCGATTTTTACGCTGTTGTAACATTTCAACCGAAAAGTTAGGGGATTCGGTAGCAATTTCCAGTACCTGATCGTTGGCGGAGGGCGTAGAATCTGGCGCGATGATGTGTGCAAAAATGGCGATGAGTATGGCCAATACAATGACAATCATCCCTGCTACTGCGGGTTTGTTTTTGAGTAATCGTTTGAGTGCTTTCTTATT
>JAHDHV010000340.1 GCA_020631155.1 Bacteroidota bacterium
CCCACAACCACAAAACCCACAACCACAAAACCCACAACCACAAAACCCACAACCATAAACTCACAACCACAAAACTATTCATACCTTAATGATTCTATAGGGTCTACGCGAGAGGCTTTTAGCGCAGGATAAATCCCTGATACTAAACCAACAATGAAACAGATAATAATGCCTAGTGTAATCCATAGCCAAGGAATGAGAAAGGGACCGCGTAG
Organism: Bacteroidota bacterium; assembly: GCA_020631155.1. Classification (GTDB taxonomy): domain Bacteria; phylum Bacteroidota; class Bacteroidia; order Chitinophagales; family UBA2359; genus JAHDHV01. The sequence goes on from JAHDHV010000340.1 coordinate 216, forward strand.
TAACAAAGATACCCCATTACCTGCCAAAATACCTAAGACAATACCCAAGATGCCGCCAATTTGACAAATAACAATGGCTTCTACTAGGAATTGTGTTAAAATGGTGTTTCGTGTAGCTCCTAGTGCCTTACTAATGCCAATTTCGCGCGTCCGTTCTGTCACCGAAACCAGCATAATATTCATCAAACCAACTGCGCCGCCAAGCAAGGTAATGATGCCGATAAGTGTTGCGGCACTCGTAATATAAGCCGATTGGTCGAGCAGAATACCCGAAATTTTATCGCTTGTAGAGACATCAAAATCGTCCTCCTCATCATAGCGCAATTTGCGGATATTTCGCATCAAACCTGTGGCTTCGGCAGTAGCGATATTTTGCTGATAAGCATCTGATAAAGCAACTGTTATGACATAGGTAGTTTGGTTATTAGCATAGGTATTTCGTGCATTAACCAATGGTACAATCGCTGAATTGTCGCTGCTGAAAATACTACTTGAACCCTTCGATGCCAACACGCCTACTACTTGATAAGGGCGGTTGTTGATGGACACAATTTTATCAATGGCTTTGTAGGATACATTAAACAATTTTTCGGCAATTCCACTGCCAATTAATACTACATTTCGATTGCTTTCTACTTCTTGCGCCGAAAAATTTCTCCCTTCTTCAATATCAAAACTGGCCACTTTGAGGTAGTCGGCATCTGCTCCTGTAATGCGAATAATGGGATTGGTTTTTTCTGTTTGATATTTAATCGTTGCGCCAGAAGTTGCTGAAAAGGAGATAGATATGCTTGCAGGATAGGTAAAACGTTCTTTAAAATTGCGTGCCTCATCAAAAGAAATAGAGGAGTAGTTACGGGGTCGCCGTCCGCGCCGTCCAACCTGTATACCTGTTCCTTTTTTGCGAATGTCAAAACTATTGGCTCCCATAGTCGCAAAATTGCTGCTCAAAGAGGCTTGAATTCCATCTACAGCCGTTAATATGCCCACCAATGCCATAATGCCAAAAGCAATGATCATAAAGGTCAAAATGGTGCGTAATAGGTTGCCTCTAATGGCTCCAAGTGCCAGCGATATGTTATCAAGAAGGGTCAAGGATTTGGCTTTTTAGACTTTTAGATATTTAGACTTTTGGCTTTTTTGAAATTAGAAATTATTTCTGCATTACTTAGAACTTGATAATGGTAAAATTTAGGGCTATGTTTCTTCCAAACTCACAACTCCAAACCTACAATCAAATGTACAAATTTTTTAGTTAAAAAGAGGTTTTAAATTCTTTTCGTCCAGTCAGTTATAAAATTAGTTGTAAATAGGCGATTTATGTATCATGAAATAGGAAAACAATATTGAGCATAGGTTTTTTTATTGCATTTTTAATGTATTGATTATTAGTGGATTATAATGTAGGTGATCGGTGGAAATCAATATTTTACTGATGAAATCTAATTTTTCAATTCAAATGATTTAATATTCGGTAAAAAATAGCTAACTTTGCCCAAAATTTTAAATAATCGAAAATATAAATTTGTTAAAAGGATATGATATTGACGACAGAAGATAAGCTGAAGTTTTTCAAAGACTTTGGCGGGTCGGAGACAAATACTGGTTCGGCTGAGGCACAGATAGCCATATTAACCCATAGAATCAAACATTTATCAGAACATCTCAAAACGCATAAAAAAGACCATTCTACTCGGCGTTCCCTTGTGATTATGGTAGGAAAAAGAAGACGACTACAAAGATACCTGATGAAAAAAGACATCAACCGCTACAGAGCCATTAATGAAAAATTAGGCTTAAGAAGGTAATAAAAGAATACATTTTATAAACAAAAATAGTAGAGGGAGTATTTATATTTACTCCCTTTGTTGTTTGTGGTAAAAATGTGTGAATAATTAGAGATTGTACCAGAATAAATAGGTAAGTTGTTTGAAAGCAATCTCTAAGAAAAGCGTTTTTAATGTATCTTCTCTTAGTGTAATGTATTGTGAGAGATTTTAGAGGTATGTTTCAAATAGTGTGTTTTTTACCAAATAGTTTCTGGCTTACTTTGACAGTCGTGGATTCGTGATTAGTAGATTAGTGATTCGTTTTTGGGAGTTTTAGTTTCTTTTTGAATGAGGTCTGTAACTATAGCTTTAAGTGCTACAATTCTTGCGAATAATTAACAATCAATAATTTATACATAAAATCAGGTTCAGGAAATAATTCCCAATTTCTGATCGCTAATTTCTAACAGCTAAATATCCAAAAGGCAATCTCATAACCAAAGTGTTAGTAAGAAAATGAAACATACCATTTTAGAATGTAAGTAGTTATAAGAGGTTGATTAATATATAAACTTGCGATAAGTGCTTAGGCTAATGTTCACAAGTGTTCTAACTACTTATTTAGTTGATATACTCGCAACAATTGCACCCACAGTATTTTTTAGTTTCAAATATATTTTTTAAATAAAAACATTTATGAGTTGGCAAGCAATCACTAAGTCCTTCGAGTTGGCAGACGGTAGGAGCATTTCCATAGAAACGGGCAAGTTAGCACGACAGGCAAACGGGGCTGTGGTCGTTAGAATGGGCAAAGCAGCTTTATTAGCCACAGTTGTTTCTAATACAGAAATGCGAGAAGGAATGAACTTTTTCCCCCTTTCTGTAGATTATCAAGAAAAATTTGCTTCTGCGGGAAGAATACCGGGTAGTTTCCATCGCCGAGAAGGACGGCTTTCTACTTATGAAATTTTAATATGCCGATTAATTGATCGAGCTTTACGTCCATTATTTCCTGATGGTTATTATTATGAAACTCAGGTATTAATTTCTTTGATTTCTTCTGATCCAGAAGTGATGCCTGATGCATTGGCAGGTTTAGCAGCTTCTTCTGCTATTGCCGTTTCTGATATTCCGTTTAACGGCCCGATGTCAGAGGTTCGTGTGGCACGTATTGATGGAGAATATGTAGTAAATCCCAAAAAATCGGATTTGGAGCGCGCCGATATGGATATTATCCTAGCGGCGACTGAGGAGAATGTAAATATGGTAGAAGGAGAGTGTCACGAATGTTCAGAGGAAGAACTGGTAGAAGCGATTCGCATCGGACATGAAGCCATCAAAGTACAATGTCAAATACAGCGAGAATTAGCCGAGGCTTGTGGTAAAACCGAAAAAAGAGAGTGGGAATCTGCGCTTCAAGAGGACGAAGAACTGTACCAGAAAGTAGAGGCTTTTGCAAAAGATCGCGTTTACGAAATCGCTAAAAACTTTTGGGATAAACATGAACGGCGTGATGCGATGACTACTGTGAAAAATGAAATGGTGGAAGCAATGGAAGCAGAATTAACAGCCGCAAATGAGGCACTAGCAGAAGGAGAGGAGGCTGTTTCGGTTGATGATACCATAAAACTAGCGAAAGACTTTTTTGATAAGGTTAAAAAGAAAGTGGTTCGCAATATGGTGTTAGATGAGCAGGTGCGTTTAGATGGCCGAAAACTCAACGAGGTGCGACCTTTACATATGGAAGTAGATTTGTTGGCAACACCACATGGCTCTTCGCTATTTTGTAGAGGGGAAACGCAGTCCTTAACTACTGTAACACTCGGTCCTAAAAAAGACGAACAATTAATTGATAAAGCAGCAGGCGTTGAGTTTGAACGCTTTATGTTACACTACAATTTCCCACCTTTTTCAACAGGTGAAGCACGTCCGATTCGAGGAACTAGCCGCCGTGAGATAGGACATGGCAATTTAGCCAAACGTTCTTTGGAGCAGGTACTTCCTGAAGGCGAGAACAATCCGTATACTGTAAGAGTTGTATCTGATATTTTAGAATCCAATGGTTCATCTTCAATGGCAACCGTTTGTGCAGGTTCTCTCGCCTTGATGGACGCAGGTGTGCAAATGAAAACAGGTGTATCTGGCATTGCTATGGGCATGATTACTAGCGAGGATGGTCGAGTAGCAATTTTATCTGACATCTTGGGCGATGAAGACCATTTGGGAGATATGGATTTTAAAGTAACGGGAACAAAAAATGGTATTTGCGCCGTACAGATGGATATTAAAGTAGATGGTTTACCTTATGAAGTGTTAACCAAAGCTTTATATCAAGCCAAAGAAGGTCGAACGCATATTTTGGAGCAGATGAATCAGGTGATAGAAGCACCTAGAGAAGAACCTAAACCACAAGCTCCACGCATCGAAACTATGATTATTGCAGGTGAATTTATTGGCGCAGTAATCGGGCCTGGTGGTAAGGTTATTCAAGAAATGCAACGTGAAACGGATACTATCATCAGCATTGAAGAACTACCAGATGGTAGAGGTTCTGTTCAAATTTTTGCCAACGATAAGGATTCTGTAGAGAAGGCTAAGAACCGCATCAAACTGATTGTAGTACAACCTGAAGTCGGAACAGTTTACGATGCCGTTGTTAAGTCAGTTACCAATTATGGTGCTTTCGTAGAATTTTTACCGGGGAAACAAGGCTTATTGCATATTTCAGAAATTTCTTGGAAACGTTTAGCTTCAATGGATGGCGTTTTAGAAGAAGGCGATGTAGTAAAAGTGAAATTATTAGATGTTGATAAACGTTCTGGAAAATTCAAATTGTCTAAAAAAGCGTTAGAGCCTTCTCCTTATGGTGATGGTGATGGCGGTAGAGACAATCGCGGTCGCGGTGGCAATCGTGGTGGCGGTAGAGGTAATTACAATAGAGGTGGCGGCGGTAACCGCAACCGTAGAAACTAAGTAAGTGCCTAGACAAAATCAATTGAATAAGAAACTCGGTAGTAAATGACAAATAACTTTACTACCGAGTTTTTTTTATGAAAAAATATATGCATAAGTAATGCATAAATAATAAGTTAAATTATAAAGGTGATTGGTACAACTTAAATGTCAAACACTAATTGATTGTGAATAATTTTGTTCTAAAGTATTGACATTTATTATTGCCAAGTTCTGATCGCTAATTTCTAAAAGCTAAATATCCAAATAACAACCTGACTATATACATATGGTGCAAGCAAAGTGTTAGGAAAATAATGAAACATACCTGAATAAGTGAATAGCCAAAATTAAACAACTATCAAATTTGTCATAAATCATTAATAATAAATTAATTATCTCCCGTTTTAAACCTTATATCTTAAATCTTAAATCTTAAATCTTAAATCTTAAATCTTAAATCTTATGTCTCGCTAGGTACTTAAATGTTTTTTGAAATTGTAAATTTAAAATTAGTGCCACCTGAAGGATTATTTTCAATCCAAATTTCCCCTTTATGAATATTAACCACTCTCTTACATATAGATAAACCAACTCCAGAACCTTCATAGCTTCTTGCTTCCAATCTTTTAAAAGGTTCAAATATTTGTTGGTGATAAATAGGGTCTATTCCGATGCCATTATCACAAACTGAAAAGTTCCAATATAATGCTGTTTCGGAATAAGTACAAACTACTTTAGGTTGCTTAGATTCATTAAATTTAAGTGCATTATTAATTAGATTATAGAAAACGATTCCAATTAAATCAGCGAAACAATGGATAGGTTTTTTCGGTAAGTCTAAAATTACTTTTGCGGATTTAGTTGATATTAAATCTTCTAAATCAAGGAGTTTTTCAGATACGATATTTGAAATGATTGTTTTTTGCGGCGATAATCTTTCAGCACCTAACCTAGCATAAGTTAAAATATCTTTTACTAAGACATTCATTCTTTTTCCTGAATTAATGATGAAATCTACATACTCTAGTATATTTGGCTCAGGATTATTTTTTTGACTATGTTTGATTAGTTGTGCAAAACTAACAATCGTTCTTATAGGAGTTTTCAAATCATGGGATACCGCATAAGTAAACTTTTCCAAATCATAATTTGCTATCATTAATTCATTTTTAGATTTTTCCAATTGAAGACTATACTCAAGAAGTGCCTTGTTTTTTTCATCAATTTGAATCTCCATCATTTTATAATCTGTAATATCAATATACCAACCTAAAATTCCAATTACATTTTTATTTCCATCAAATAAAGGTACTTTTGAGGTTGACAACCATCTTTTAGAACCATCTTTTAAAGTTTGTGGCTCCTCAAAATTTAATTGCGGCTTTCCCGAGTTCATAACCTCTCGATCTATTTTTCTAAAGAAATCCGCTTCCTCTCGACTCCAAGGCATATCATAGTCTGTTTTGCCAACAACTTCTTTAGGGGAGTTAAAACCTGCATAATTTGCAAAGTTATTATTACAGCCTAAATAAACGGACTTCCTATCTTTCCAAAAAACAAACTGTGGTATATTATTTATAAAAAGGTTAAGTAATTGCTCCTCCATAGTTTTTTATATATAGACACTAGATACCTTATTTATGTTCACATTAGTTAATGTGTGCATGTTTGATGACTATTATCGGTTTGAAAAGGTGGGTTTATTTCGGCATGTTTCAAATATCGTACTCTTTAACTAAACAGCTTATGTTTAATTTGAGTGTGTCAGAAAAAGAGGGATGTCATATAACAACTATTGCTCTTAACCTTAAAAAGTGTCCCTTTCCCTACGTTTTTTTCTTTTTTACTTGATAAAAATAGTAAGGACGTAATGCATTACG
>JAHDHV010000341.1 GCA_020631155.1 Bacteroidota bacterium
TCCTGTTTTTGGTATATTTAGCTTTTAGAAATTAGCGATCAGAAATTGGAAATTAATTTTCGAACCTTATTGTATGTATAAATTTTTGATTGTTAATTTTTTACAAAAAATATAACAGCTAAAGCCGTCGTTACAGAACTCATTCAAAAATGAACTCATAAACGAATCACTAATCTACTGATCACTAATCCACGAACTCTTAAAATAAGCACAAACTGTTGTTTGGTTAAAAAGCATAACATTTGAAACATACCCAAAAAGCAATTTTACCACTAAAGCATTAGGAGTAATATCAAACATCTCCCTAATTTACCATTGTCTAGTCTTATATCTTACATCTCGAAAAAATATCAATTAGATTGATTAACTTTGCGCTATGCAATTTTCAGCCATCGAACTCGCCAACTTATTAAATGGCAAAGTAGAAGGGGATGCATCTGTAAAGGTGCATACTTTGTCAAAAGTGGAGGATGCTCAAGCAGGCAGCCTAAGTTTTGTCAGCAACCCTAAGTACATTCCATTTATTTACAGTACTCAAGCCTCTATTTTAATTGTTAATGAAGACCTTGAAATAGCAGAAAGCGACCCCATTCAACCTACTTTAATTCGGGTCAAAAATGCCTATGAAAGTTTTGCTATTTTGCTCGAAAAATACCAAAGCTTACAACATCCATCGGCTGTTATAGAACCTCAAAGTTTTGTAGATGCTACCGCAAGCATTGGCAAGAATAACTATGTAGGTGCTTTTGCTTATATTGGAAAAAATGTGCAATTGGGTGATAATGTTAAAATTTATCCACAAACTTATATTGGCAATGACGTGAGCATTGGCAATAATAGCATCATTTATGCAGGCGTAAAAATTTATCACAACTGCGAAATTGGGCAAAACTGCATCCTTCATTCAGGAGTAGTCATTGGTAGTGATGGCTTTGGTTTTGCTCCACAAGCAGACGGGCAGTTCAAAAAAATCCCTCAAATTGGCAAGGTTGTTATTGAAGATAATGTAGAAATCGGTGCCAATACCACCATTGATCGAGCTACTTTAGGCGAAACCATTATTCGGAAGGGAGTAAAATTGGACAACCTCATACAAATAGCGCATAATGTAGAGATTGGTGAAAATACCGTTATTGCCGCCCAAACAGGTGTTTCTGGAAGTACCAAAGTAGGGCAGAACTGCATGATAGGAGGGCAAGTTGGGTTTGTTGGGCATGTGAGTATTGCGGCAGGCAGCAAAATCAATGCTCAAAGCGGTGTGGCCAGACCCATTAAAGAGCCAAATAAAGCGTGGATGGGCGCGCCCGCTATGGAGTACCGACAATTTATGCGTTCACAAGTCGTTTTTAGACAACTCCCCGAGTTACAAAAAAAGATTAAACAGTTAGAGAAAAAAATAACACACACGTAAAAAACAATTGAAAGAAGCACAGCAACATACTATTCAACGACCCGTTACGGTACAAGGGCAAGGGCTGCACTCAGGAGTTACCGTTAATTTGACATTTAAGCCTGCGTCTCCAAATTATGGCTATAAATTTAAGCGCGTAGATTTGCCCGAACAGCCCATCATCAAAGCAGATGTGGACTTGGTGAGCCATACACAACGTAGCACTAGTTTGTCTTATAAAGGAGCTACAGTAAGTACAGTAGAGCATGTTTTAGCAGCTTTAGTAGGTTTACAAATTGATAATGTATTGATAGAGGTTGATGCTCAGGAATTGCCAATTATGGATGGAAGTGCTAAAGATTTTATATCGGTTTTGAAAGAAGCAGGTATCCAAAAGCAGGCAGCAAGTCGCTCTTGTTTTACCCTGACAGAAACCATTTCCTTGTACGATGCCGAGCGTGATACCCAAATGCTGGCTGTTCCTGCTAATGATTATACTTTAACAACCCTTATAGATTTTAATTCGTCTGTGTTAGGCAAGCAATATGCGACTTTAAAAAATATAAATGATTTTGAACAACACATTGGGCAGGCACGCACCTTTTGTTTTGTGCATGAACTTAAATTTTTATTAAAAAATAACCTTATTAAAGGCGGTAATTTGTCTAATGCTTTGGTGATAGCAGAGCAAGAAATGGATGCCGCCGAGCAGCAAGAATTAGCTGATTTATTGGGGGAGAAAGCAGCAAGTATCAATGGAACAGGCTACCTAAACAATACACCTTTACGTTATCCCAATGAAGCGGCACGCCATAAATTATTGGATGTGATCGGAGATTTAGCATTAATAGGCACGCCCATTAAAGCACATATTATTGCAACAAAGCCGGGACACACTAGCAATGTTGATTTTGCCAAATTAATAAAAGCGCACATAAAAAAGCAGCGTCACTTGGTAGGTTTACCCACTTATGATACCCGACAAGCTGCTGTTTATGACATCCAAAAAATTATGGCAACGCTACCACATCGTTATCCTTTTTTGCTAGTAGATAAAATTATTAAACTCACTGATAACCAAGTAGTTGGGGTGAAAAATATAACCTATAATGAAAATTTTTTTCAGGGGCATTTTCCCAATGAACCGATTATGCCAGGGGTATTAATTATTGAAGCGATGGCGCAAACAGGCGGAGTATTATTGTTAAATACAGTACCCGACCCGCAAAATTATTTGACCTTTTTTCTAAAAATTCAAGAAGCGCGCTTCCGAAACCCTGTTGTGCCCGGTGATACACTTATTTTTAAACTTGATTTGGTAGGTACCATTCGTAGAGGTTTGTGTGAAATGAAGGCAACTGCCTACACAAGCACAAAAATCGCCGCCGAAGCTACATTAGTGGCACAAATTCGGCGTAAAAATTAATTTGTTGGTAAAGACAATTCACGTAAAGACAATTCATGAATTGTCTCCACCACACATACACACATCCAAACAATGAAAAAACAGCCATGAACAACTATCTATCTGACTTTGAATCCGTTGCCAATAATGCTTATATACATCCGACTGCAAAGATTGGCAAATCAGTGCAAATCGGGCCGTTTTGTTACATTGGCAAAGGGGTGGTAATCGGCGATGGCACATGGATTGGACCGAATGTAACGGTTTTTGAAGGTGCGCGCATTGGCCAACATTGCAAAATTTTCCCCGGGGCAGTTATCGCAGGGATTCCGCAAGACCTCAAATTTAAGGGCGAAGCTACAACGGTAGAAATTGGTGATTATACGACTATTCGCGAATATGTAACCGTCAATAGAGGAACGGCTTATAATTGGAAAACCGTAGTTGGCAGCCATTGTTTATTGATGGCATATGTGCATGTGGCACACGATTGCGTCTTGGGAGATCATGTGGTTTTGGCCAATAATGTAAACTTGGCAGGGCATGTTGTTATTGATGATTATGCGATTTTAGAAGGCTTGGTAGCTGTGCAGCAGTTCATACGTATTGGAATGCATAGTTTTGTGGCTGGAGGTTCTTTAGTGCGTAAAAATGTTCCACCTTATGTAAAAGCAGCGCGTGAACCACTTTCGTATATTGGTATCAATGCAATTGGCTTAAAACGTAGAGGTTTTTCGGAGCAAACCATTCGACAAATACACGATATTTATCGCCAAATTTTTGTGAGTGGGCAGATGCTTAGTAAAGCTTTACAAACAGTAGAAGATAAAATAAGCGACTCAAAAGAGCGAACTAATATATTAGAATTTATTCGCAACTCATCCAAAGGAATCATGAAAGGCTACTACACTCTTGCCTCAGCAAATGGACACAATAACAATGGACAAAGCAACGGACTCCCCAACAACAACATTCATACAATTAAACAACATCGGTAAACGATTTCGTTACGAATGGATTTTCAAAAAAATAGACTTCCGCTTTGAACTCGGAATCGCTTATGCTTTGCTTGGCGGCAATGGCTCAGGAAAATCTACCCTATTGCAAATTTTAGCAGGCAGTTTAACCCCATCTACAGGACAACTTCACTATCAATTCAACGGTCAAACCATTGAGCAAGAAAACCTATTTACACACATCAGTTGGACGGCACCAGCCATCGAACTGATCGAAGAATTTACCCTAACCGAATTGCTACAGTTTCAAGCCAATTTTAAGCCTTTTTTAGCAATATTAAACACAACACATATTATTGAATTGTTAAAACTGCCAACTAATAAAGAAATTCGCTATTTTTCATCAGGAATGAAACAGCGCGTAAAATTAGCATTGGCAATACTAGCCGACACTCCTTTTGTCTTTTTGGATGAGCCGACTACCAACCTAGATACCGCAGGCATCGAATGGTATCATCAATTAATAGCACAATATACAAGCAATAGGTTAGTTGTTGTTGCTTCTAATCAAGCACATGAATATCATTTTTGCCAACAAGAATTAAATGTATTACTATATAAGTAGCTTTTTAGCTTTTTTGGATGGACTAATGCTACACTACAAATCACTCACCCACGAATCACGAATAGCAAATTTTAAGTTGTATTCCAAAAAAATGTAAAATAATTGCGATGTATGAAACCAAAATTGGCCTGAAAGTTGTACCTTGCATTTTGGTTTAAAGACATATTTTGATATAGTTAAATTGTAATAAACATAGACACTTTATTGTAGGATTACTTACATAAGTACTGCACAATAATTAAGCGAGGCTTTTTGTTTGGTTAAAACAATGAAAGTCAATACTTTAGAACAAAATTGTGCACAATTAATTAGTGCTTGGCACTTAGTTTACCTTGACAATGGTATATTAATTTTTTCTTTCAATTCAAAACGTTGATTTGACTAAATGCTCATCATTAAAAACGTTGATCCGTAGATTAGTGATTAGGTGTTTTTTTGATGGGTTTTCTCTTTTTTAATCATTTATGTAACAAAAGCTTTAGCTCTTATAGATAATTGATAATCAATAAAATAAGCAAGGTTTAAGATTTAATGATTATTAGCAGTTTTTGATTTCTAACAACTAAATAGCTAAAAGTCTAAATAGCCAAAAAGCAATTTTACAATTAAAGTAAGTACTTAGACATAAGATTTGAGACATGAGACGTGAGATAATCAACTCACTATGGATGATTTATGACAAATCTGATAGTTGTTTAATTTTGTCTAGTTACTTATTAGGCGTAATATCAAATATATTCCTAATTTACCATTGTCAAGTTACTCAGCTCATTTGTTAAAAATAATTTATTAGAATGGCAGAACTTACAAACATTATCACTGAAGATGCATTTAATTTTTTAGAAAAATACATCAATACACCATCTCCAACATGCTTTGAATGGACAGGTCAAAAAGTGTGGTTAGATTATTTAAAACCCTATATTGATACCTATGAAGTAGACAATTACGGCTCGGTTTATGGGGTTATCAACCCTGATGCAGAATATAAAGTAGTTATTGAAGCTCATGCCGATGAAATCGCTTGGTTTGTCAATTACATTACGGAAGATGGTTTTATATATGTAAAGAAAAATGGTGGTTCTGACCCACAAATTGCTCCGTCCAAACGGGTACATATACATACGCGAGACGGCCGCAAAATTGATGCTTTTTTTGGTTGGCCAGCAACACATATCCGCAAACATGACAGAGATACTGTACCAACTTTAGAAAAAATATTTATTGATTGTGGCTGCCGCAATAAAAAAGAGGTAGAGGCATTAGGTATTCACGTAGGTTGTGTGGTGACTTATCCCGATGAGTTGATGGTATTAAATAAAGACTACTATGTTGGACGCGCACTCGACAATCGAATGGGCGGATTTATGATAGCGCAAGTAGCTCGTTTGCTCAAAGAAAACAAACAAAAACTGCCTTATGGTTTGTACATCGTTAATGCGGTGCAAGAGGAGGTAGGATTGCGAGGTGCAAAAATGATTGCCGAAAGCCTAAAGCCTGATGTTGCCATTTGTACCGATGTAGGACACGATACCACAACACCAATGTTGAATAAGGTATTGCATGGTGATTTTAGAATCGGAAAAGGACCGCAGTTGGCTTATGCACCATCTGTTCACAACAAACTTTTGGATATAATCATTGGCGAAGCCGAAAAATACAATATTCCATTCCAAAGAGAGGCAAACTATCGCTCTACAGGCACAGATACCGATTCTTTTGCCTATGCAAATGGGGGGATTGTTTCTGCGCTAATTTCTCTGCCCCTGCGCTATATGCACACAACTGTAGAGACAGCACATAAAGACGATGTGGAAAATGTGATTCGATTAATTTATTATACACTTTTACAAATTGAAAATAATCACGATTTTAAATATTTGAAATAGATGCGAGATTATTTGCCCATGTGAATAACTAGGGCTACTAACCTACAAATCACCAATTTATAAATCACTGGTCTACTAACCTACGAATCACTACTTACATAACGCTTATTGAAGGTGTTCTGTCCGTTATTCTCATTAAAGATTTCGGTTTTATGTAAAAAAGTTCTTTTTTAAAAGCCTGTCTTATCTGTCCACAATTATTTTTCCTATATTGCACTTTTGCAACTTAGTTAAATTAGAGTTTGGCTTTTTTATGAAACAAAATTTAAGTCAACCTCTTAGCCTAATCAATTGAAGTTGGTAGCCTTAAAAAACTAACTTATTTTGTTATGAATCTTCGTAAACATCGTCCGAGCGGTTTTAGGGGAAAAGGGGACAGAGCAGTATTAAATCTTCACAAAGAAATGAGCCGTTTTTTGCTTCGGCTCAAAGGGCAG
>JAHDHV010000342.1 GCA_020631155.1 Bacteroidota bacterium
TTGTATTTAGCAAAAATATCGGGATGTACAAATTCTGCTATTTCCAAATGGCGTTTAGTTGGTTGTAAATATTGACCAATGGTTAATACATCACAACCATGTACTACTAAGTCGTCCATTAATTGATAGACCTCTGATTCTTTTTCCCCTAAACCGACCATAAAGCCCGACTTAGTGCGAAGCCCCTGGTTTTTAGTACGTTGTATTTGTTCCAAACTTCGTTGGTATTTTGCTTGTGGTCGTACTAGACGATACAGCCTACTGACCGTCTCCATATTATGAGAAACTACCTCTGGACGTTCTGCCAGAACGCGATTTAAATTATCCCATTTTGCCCTAAAATCAGGTATCAATGTTTCCATTGTTGTTTGTGGGCTTAATAGGCGGACTTGTCGGATGGTTTCCGCCCAAATGCCAGAACCACCGTCTTTGAGTTCATCTCTATTTACCGAAGTCAGCACACAATGTTTTACACCCATTAATTTTACTGCCTCCGCCACTCGTTTAGGTTCATCCTCATCTAATTCCGAAGGTCGTCCAGTTGCGACTGCACAAAAGGAGCAAGAGCGTGTGCAAACATTACCCAATATCATAAAAGTAGCCGTACCTGCCCCCCAACATTCTCCCATATTTGGGCAATTTCCACTCTCACAAATCGTATGCAGTTTATGTTGGTCTACTATTTGCCTAGTACGACGGTAGTTGGTGCCGACAGGCAATTTGACCTTCAACCAAGCGGGTTTTTTAGGCCGCCGATTAGGTTGTTTGCCAATAACTGGTAGTTCTATCATAAATTAAATTTAAGGATGTATTACTCAACTATTGTGAACAAAGCTTAATGCCCTAAATATAGGCATATGTAGCCTTCTATACAAATCTAACAACAAATCATAAATTATGAAAAAGTAATCAAGCTTTAATTTTTTTTACAATTATTTTATAATAATTTGATAAAATGATTTCTAGTGTTGATCAAACAGCTAAAATGCTTGATTGTTTGGAACTTATACAACAGCACCTTTATTTTTTTTACTGACAAATGTAGTTATTTGTCAGCAATATTTCCTTAGTTTTAGTAGCAAGAAAGGAAAAAAAAAAGCTAAAAAAGCGACATTCATGCATAATATAGTCTAAATATTGTTAGGCTATCATTGGATTTGTAATTTTGCAGCCAAATTTTAAGGCTGTAAAGTCTTAAAGCTTGTAAGCTTTTTAGTTAAATTGGAAATCTAAAAATCTAAAAAAACAAAAGTCTAAAAAACTTATCTAATATAACTGCTATTTATTTTGCCAAAAAATATGGACCAACAGAAAAAAAAATCAATGTTTAGAATTCTTACCCTATCCGCCGTATTCTTACTAACCATTTTTGCAGTACTTTCTTTATTATCTAATGAGGATGAAGAAGGTAAGTACCTGTATCAAAAATACCGCATCAAGGCAGATAGTTTGTTTAATTTAGGAAAATTTATAGATGCGGAAAAAGAATATCAAACCGCTTTAAACTACGAACCTCAAGACCGCTATGTTCGTAAAAAACTAGAAGAATGTCGGCACAGTAAATTTATGACTTTCGCTAAGGTTTATGGTGGCAAGCAAAAAGACTATGCCAATGCGCTAGTACAAACCCCCGAAGACGGCGGTTTTTTGGTAGTCGGAAGCACACATTCTAGTGGTGAAGGTGGAGCAGATGTTTGGATCATTAAAACCGACAAAAAGGGCAAGAAACTATGGGACCATACCTATGGCAATCCTGGTGATGATCATGCAATGGATATTGTACAAGGAGTAGATGAAGGCTATTTTTTGGTAGGCTATACCAACTCTTTTAAGGATAATGAGAATGATGACGATGCATGGCTGCTGAAATTAGACAAACAAGGGGAAAAAGTATGGGAGCAAACGCTAGGTGGAAAGAAAAAAGACCGCTTAGTGGCCATTACAAAAACCAAAAGTGGAGGGTATGCTTTGGCTGGTTTTACCCAATCAGAGGGGCGCGGCCAAGCAGATGTTTGGATCGTTAAATTGGATAAAGACGGCTCTATCATCTGGTCGCGGCCTTATGGCTCTAAACGTTGGGAAATTGCTGCCGATATTATTGAAACGGAACAAGAGGAATTGGTAGTAGTAGGTCATAGCGAAACGCGAGGCGAAGATAGCGATGCTTGGGTGCTAAAAGTAGATAAAAGTGGCGATGTTATTTGGGAAAAACACTATGGCGGACCGCTTCCTGATGCGGGTACTTGTATTGCATTAACCGAAAAAGGGCATTACATCATGGGGGGCTATACCGAATCTTATGGAACAAGTGGCGTAAAAAATGCATGGGCAGTAAAAATTGAGCCTTCCAAAAAAGCAACTTGGCGTAAGGTGATGGTGCAGTCTGAAGATGTGGCTAAAGATATTGTGGTGAATGAGGATGGCACTTTTACCATTATTGCACAAACTTATGCTAATGAAAACAATAGCAATGATTTATGGCTACTCAATGTAGGGGTAAATGGCAATGTGTTTTGGGATAAAAAATTTGGACGCAGTGGCGATGACGGCGGCAATGCAATTATTCACACCGCAGATGGTGGCTATGCCATTGCTGGCTTTAAAACACAAAACAATAATGTTGACCTCTGGCTAATGAAAATGAACCAAAAAGGCGAGTTTGTGGATAGGTAAGTTTAATTACGAATTACGAATGGACTTGCCCAACGAATCTATCTATCTGTCAGTGGCAACATTTAGGAGCTGTTGTTAGAGAGGTTTTGTATTTATTTTAAGTGCTGTTTAGTTTTATCCATTTATTTGTCATTAAACATTAGACTGAAAATGTGTTTTAATGTAAAATCTTTTTTTCAATAAAAAAAACCATTGTATTAAAATAAATCTACTTGTTTTAATACAATGGTTTTTTTGAATGGAAAAAGAAAAATGAATAAGACAAAAGACTAAGACTAATTAATTTGAAGTTTGGAAGTTTGGAAGGTTGCAAAGTTTTAAGGTTTTTATTTTTTTTAATGAATGTTAAAACCAATGCTTTTTACTTTCTTAATCAAAACTATACAAAAAACTCTAAAATTAATTAGCTATATTATAGCTCCAAGTTGCATAGGCAAATATTATTCGTCTAATGGTGATGGTGGTGTCCATCAGGTCCGTGGGCGTGACCATGAGCAACTTCCGATTCGGTGGCTTCGCGAATGGATAAGATATTAATGGTAAAATGTAGGTTTTTACCTGCCATTGGGTGATTAAAGTCTACTGTCACTTTTTGCTCTGTGATGGCAACGATTTTACCACGTAACGTATTACCCTGTTGGTCGCGCATTGGAATTACCTTGCCCAACTGCAATAAATCGGTGGCTAATTTTCCATCAATCACAAAAGCATCTATGGGCATATCCACAATTGCTTGTTCATTTACAGCACCATAGGCATTTTCACTAGGAATGCCAAAAGCGAACTGCTCCCCTTCATTTTTTCCATTTATTTGCGCTTCAAAATGAGGTAGCATACGGCCAGCACCAAACAGGAAGGTCAATGGATTTTCAGTTGTAGTTTGTTCTACTAATTGTCCTTCTGCATCATCTAACCGCAATACATAGGTCAACGAAACGACTTTATTTTTGGAAATGGTCATGATTAAATTTTTTTGAAAAAAGAAATTGTCCGCAAAGGTAGGTAAAGGAAATGAGATTTTTGTTTGATTGTGGTGGAGACATAAAATTTTACGTCTCTATTTGAAAAAAGTTTCCCATATCCATTTTAGGTTAAAACCTGTGAACTCGGCTAGGGCTGCAAGAATACCCACTGCGATGCCCCAATATTGCCATTGTGGGCGTACTCCTTTGCCTTCGGGAATGGGCAAAATAGGGCGTGGAGATATAGGCCCTAAGGTGTGTTCTAAAGAAGGTGGCGCATTAACATTTTCGGTCGCTTTTGCCTTGGCACGAGAAATATTTCTTTCATCTTCTGTTTCAATGCCATTTAGCAACTCTTTGATATTCAGTCTCTTGCGTAAAGCTCTCACGAGAATAGTGCTTTCTCCCATTTCTTCATAAAAAAGCAAATCTTGGTAGTCTAATACAAATTTTCCGCTTGCTTCAACAGGAATTTTACACTCTACATTGATTTTGGGCAGTCGTGCATGAATCACATCAAATTGAGCGCGCACAAAAGCCAGTAATTCTCGTTTGCTCCCTCGCCCAGTGATTTCGATGAAAATTTTGGTTTCTTCGGGGTCAGCTTTAATAAAAGCGTAGCAGCCTTCTCTTTTAATCACTACTCCATTGCGCCAATAATCGCGGTTGCGGATAAACGGATGTACTTTAACAATAAAACGCGACATGATGCTGCTTGGCATTACATCGTAGTGATATTGAAAACGCAACATTTCGCTGGTTTTGTGTTCCCAGTGAATATTAGGACGATCTTTGGGGAAGGCACCTGGAACAAAATAAGTATCTCTATCATCAGGCATTTGATAGCAAAGTTCAAATCTATCCATCATATCCATGATGTAAAAACGCTCCCGTTCGCTAGGATAACGCTCAGGGTTTAGGATTTTCGCAATATCACGCACGCGCAAAATGCCTTTGTTTTTAATTAATCTGGCGGAGGTAACTATCTGGTAAACACCTTTTGTAACCCATTCAGGATTAAGAACTTGTGTGCCAATCAGCCTGCGGTCATTGCTGCCAAAGTTAAGCATTACTCCCAAATCGTGTAGCAAGCCCATGAGGGTTTTCATGCTTTGCTTTTTGAAAAAAGGGTCTATTTCTTGGCAAATTTGTTCGTAATCATTGTATTGAATGTAGTCGTCATTTCTTTTCTTTAGCAAGTCTTTTATTTCAAAATAACTTTGTGGTAGCAAGTCGTCAATATGTGCTAGATGATTAATGGCTCGGCGAATTGTTTTTCTCAAATTACCTAGCCCGATGTCTTCCTTGCATGAAGTTTCCACAAAACCAATTACATTAGGGTATTTATCTCTAATTTCCCCTTTAGGAATATCCGCCTTATGTGTTTCGCATTTATTAACTGTTACCACAATAGGCACGCTATCGCCAGCATAAGAGCGAATGAGTTTGAGCCAATACTCTAGTTCGGAATCACCGTATTTGTCCTCTGCTCGCGGGTTAATAACCAATACATAGGCACTGCGAGAGGTCATAAAAAAACGATGTGTAGCGTGCATAATTTCTTGACCACCAAAGTCCCATATATTTAAATTTATTTCGTCTTTACCTCGTCTAATCGTCCATTCTCTGATTTCAATACCATCGGTTTTATCCTCCATAATGTTGTAGCTCCCTGTCAACAACATATTGATTAAGGACGTTTTACCTACATAACCAGAGCCAATGAAAATTAATTTGGCTTCGTGTAAAGGTTTATTTTTTTTAGAAGCCTGTAAATCAAAAATATATTGCATAATACCTTTTGGATCGCGCCCTAAAATTTCTTCGGGTACACCAAATCTATTGCCACCAATGTTGAGGCCTAGCTCCTCAAAATTTTCTGTTTGATTGCTATTAAGATTGCGAAGATTGGCAATTTCTTCTGGTAAGAAACTTAGGTAATTATTGTGAACATCCAGTATTTTCAACAGCATCAACTGTCCTATTTCGGCTGGTAAGTGATGAATTTCGTTGTTGGATAAGTAGAGCTTTCGCAAGCGGTCAAGTGCGCCAACACCAACAGGAATATTGTTGATTTGGTTGTAGCTAACATCCAATTCTTGCAAAAGTTTGAGTTCGCCTATATTAGAAGGCAATTTACGAATATTGTTGTAGGCTAGAGACAGTTTTTCCAATTGGGTTAGCTGGATGATGTAATTAGGTAGGCCATTAATTTTATTTTTAGAGAGGTGTAGTTCTTGCAAATGATTTAGATAGCGAATACATTTAGGGAAATTAGTGAGAATGTTATTGTTGATTTCTAAACGACGCAACTGTTTTAAGTTGACAAAATTTTTGGGCAGTGTTGCCAATTTATTATTATTTAGATATATCTCTTGCAGTTGAGTGAGGCGGCCGATCTCTGAGGTCATTGTATTTAGCTGATTATCATTGAGATACAGTTTTTTTAATTGTCTAAGCTGCCCAATTTCTTTGGGTAGCGACAATAATTTTAGGCCACTCAAATCAAGAGTAGCAGCAGCATCTTGACGTGCTTGCTGGATTTTTTCGCTGGCTATTTGATTAGGAGATAACATTTTTTACTAAGAAACTACAAACTTATGGTGAAAATTAAACATCTTTGTGTGGTGGTGAATATAAAATTATTCATTAAACATCACAAATGGGCGAAGTTAGGGTAAACAAATAGAATTATCAAATTAAGACGCAACAGAAAGTACAATATTGCAAGTTAAGAAGCATAAACATTAGATAGCCACTTGGCTTAGAAACCTATAAATGGCTAAAAAATGTTCTGGAAAAGTTACTTGAAATTCCTTTCTTATTTGTATCTTGCCGTTCTAAAACTACAATTACTTCAATTCCTATTGCCTCATTAAAGAGTTGATTAATTGTTTCATACCTAATATCTATGTGTTAACAAATTAATAGGTTAACATTATGCACACAAGTGCACCCCCTTTTTAACATCCAATCAACTCAATTCAATCCCCTACTAAATGATGACTAATTCTAATAATTAGAAGCA
>JAHDHV010000343.1 GCA_020631155.1 Bacteroidota bacterium
ATTTCCAGTGCATTTAAAATATCAGGCAGTTGTCCATGTGGAAAAGCCACATCAATCACTGCTCCAATTATTTGTTTAATCTTACCAGTATTTGCCATATTTATTGATTGTGTTGTAAAGATTTTTTTTCGGGCTGCAAAATTACATAAAGTAATAACAATATTCAAAACCTCAGCAAAAAATAATGCCTAAAATAATGCTTAGAAAAATGACATAAGTGCTAGAAAACTCAAAATGGTATGAAATTGGATAATGATTTGTAGAAAAGACCAGAAATGCAGCTACATGGTGGCTATTTTTGCTAGTTAAGTAATTGAACTTTTCAGGCAATAAAATAAAGCATTTTAAATGTTTTCTAACTTAAAAAACAAGTATTTAGAAAATGAAAAAAAGGATTTCATTTTTATTAAATTAAATTATTTTTTTATTGATGTTTTTGAAGTAGTAAAATAAATGCACAAAGTACGGTTTTTTTAGTCAAAAATTAGTATTTTTACATAATCATGATTTTTAGCTGACCCTAAAATGACTTTTAGTAACCTAATTGGCTTGATTTTTGAATCAGATTAAAGAAAGTCGAATATATGAAAAAATTATTTGTTTATACTATCGCAGTCACCTGTTTGCTATTTTGTACCCAATTTGTATTCGCTCAGGGGCACCAACTAAAAATGGCAAATAAATTATATGAACAGTTTGACTATCAGCGAGCTATTGAAGTATATAAAGGTATTCTGAAAAAAGATAAAAAGAATGCAGAAGCTTCTGAAAAGTTGGCACACTGTTATCGCCTCACTAGTAATACTCGTAGGGCAGAATCTGCTTATAAAAAAGCAATTCGTTATAATAAGAACAAAAATATCCTGAAATTTTACTATGCTCAAGCATTAATGAGTAATAAAAAATATGAGGATGCACTAGACATGTTTAAAACCTATACCGATTTGTCGCCTAAAGACTCTCGCGGTTGGCGTTTTTTGGAATCTTGTGAAAACATTAGCGAATACCTCAAAGATTCGTCTATGTACAAAATTTCCAAAATGGCCATCAACTCTAGTCAGTCGGATTTTTCTCCAACATTTTACAAAGATGGCTTAGTGTTTACTTCGGCTCGAACAAATGCTGGTACAAACCGCAAAAGCAGAAGTAAATGGACAGGCGAAGCATACACCAGTATGTATTTTACCAGCCCCCAAAGTGGCAATAACTGGAGCAAAGCGGTTAGTTTAGAAGGCAAACAAACCAATCCTTATCACGAAGGGCCTGCTGTGTTTAACAAAAAAGGCAATGTGATGTTTTTTACCAGAAATGTAAGCAAAGGTAAAAAAAGCAGTTTTGTTAATTTAAGACTTTTTGAAACTCGCTTATTAAGAGGTGAGTGGCAAGATGAGCGAGAATTGCCTTTTAATAGTGATAGCTACTCTGTAGGCCATCCTGCGCTTTCTGCTGATGGGTATACCATTTATTTTGCTTCTGATATGCCGGGAGGCTACGGCGGTAAAGATATTTATGAAAGTACCTTAGTGAATGGGCTCTGGACTCGCCCTCGAAATTTGGGTAAAAATGTGAATACCGAAGGAGATGAGATGTTTCCTTTCATGCATGATGATGGAAGCCTATATTATGCTTCTGACGGCTTAGGTGGCTTTGGTGGCTTGGATATTTTTTCTGCTCAAAGAACAGGTAACTCTTGGACAGTAACCAATGTTGGCTACCCAATCAATAGTGCAAAAGATGATTTCGGCTTAATTTTAACACCAGATAAACAAACAGGTTATTTAGCATCAAACCGAAAAGGTAGTAGAGGTGATGATATTTATATGTTGTATATCAAGGAAGAAAAGGCTGCAGAAATGGTTGCAGTTGTACCTCCTAAACCAAAGATGCAACAAAGAGCAAGTGCAGGTGCAGTGGAAAGTCGTAATTTTAGAGAGAAAATAAGCGCAGGAAATAAACCAAAACCTACTAAAAAACCAATGGTTGCTAAGGTTGCTACTAAACCGCCTAAGAAACGAATGTCAAAACCTATTCCAACAGAGGAATTACCAAACTATGATAATATACCATTTGAAGCGGCGGATAGAGCTTCAAGTGAACCGAATAAAATGGTTGAAAAAGCGGAAGTTCCTTCGGTAATCCCTACCAAGAAATTTGAAGCGGCTGACAGACCTAGCAAAGAAGTAGTGACAGCAAAAGTGCCTGTTACTCCTACTAAAAAGCTTGTTACACCGCCTGTTGAAAAGGTTATAGAAACTGCCACCAGGCCTGCTGAAAAATACGATATAGTTCGTAGAACGGAAGTAGTAACAGAAATGGCTCCGCCAAAAGCAGTTGCGACTCCTAAAGCCAAAGCTGTTGTTGCTGCAACTAAAACAACAACAGCCTCAAAATCTTTGGTAAAAACGGCGGTTTCACCTGCTGCTCCTACTTATAAAATGGTTCCTTTGGATAAATACGAAAAGAAAATAATTGCTATTGAGGAAACAGAAGTAGTAGAAACAGCAGAACATGCTACTGAAAATAAACCTAGCTCTTTCCGAACGACAACTGTTATTCATTCTGTACCAAAAGAATTTAGAGAGCCGGGGGTTTATGATATGAATCCAACGCCAAATGCTAGTACACCTAACGAAGCTATTGTGGGCGCGAATCCTGCTCCTGCTCCTGCTATTGGCGGCAATAGTTCTAGTTATAATAGTGGTGGCGGTTTTAATAAGGGAACTAAGAAAGGAAAAAAAGACATTCGGTTGGTATTGATTGGCATTGTGTTGGATAAAACCAGTAAACGACCAATAGGGGGCGCACATGTTGAATTAATTGATTTGATGACACAGCGCAAGCAGGAGTTTACCACAGAAACAGATGGTAATTTTTACTTTAAATTAGAGCCAGAACGCAATTATAGATTGCTTAAAATAACGGATGGCCAGACCGAAGATCAAAAAGTGATCTCTACAGTTAATAAACTAAGTACAGAGATTTTACATGCCATTTTGGAAGGTGGAGAGATAAGCGGTGTATCTAATACCATTGGCAGCGGTTATGATGATAATTATAAATACTCAACTGATAGTCCTGATGTATTGGTTTGGTCAGTAGATGAATCTAAAGATACAAAGGGTTTAGGGGTACGCTCTGATGCCTATGCCGATCCTTATGATGACAGCCATTTAACCTTCAAAATACAGATAGGAGCTTTCAAACGGTCTATGCAGCCTAATGGCTTTTTCTCGAAGGTAGAGGGTAAAGTAGAAGTAGAAAGAGCAGCCAATGGCTTTAATCGTTATGTGACAGGCAATTTTAGAAACTACAAAGAAGCCGAAACTTACCAAAAAGAACTATTCCGAAAAGGATATAATAAGTCTTTTGTTGCTGCTTACTTAAATGGTTATCGCTTGGAGATGCCTGTAGAAGAAGTATTAGAAATGTACTACAACCATCGTTAAAATTTATTGCTTAATAATTGCCACTTAATGTTGCATTTCGTGGTTTATAGCTTCTTAGAGTAATCAAACTTTGAGAAGCTATTTTTTTGTCTATGAATGATTAAAAGTACGAAAAGCTTAGATTTATTTCCTATTTTAGTAAATTATCGTGATTAAATTTTTTTTTAATCTAAAAAAATAGTATCTTTTAATAAGTTTTCAAAAAGCAATTGTTCTGAATTGGTGAAACCTATAAAGTACCTAAACAAAACGTCTTGTAGGTAGTAATAAAGGAATTTAATATCATTTAAACATCATAGTCTGCATAAGTATTTCATTTAACAAACACATTCCTTAATTTTGCTATCTTCATCATTAAAAATAATGCACCTATACTATTTAAAGGCTGTTTTTAAATGTAAAAATAAACCTATAATGATGATTTTTCTGTGTAAGTAATAGCACAGAAATAATAAATTAAACTATGTAGTCATTACAGTGTTTTGTGTTGTGTAGCTTGAGAAATGTAGATATAGAGCTATCTATAGTAGCACTTTTCAACAAAAAAAGGAGCAAAATTACAAAGGCTACTGTTTCATCTTATTATTCTAAAATTACTGATAAAATAGTTGTGCCAAAAGTGATGTTACTATTCAACTCAATTCATCAATTAGTTACAATTACGTTTTCACATATCTACTGCTCAGAATACATTTAGAACCATCACTACTAATCTTTTCAAAGCGGCTTACTACATGACTAACCAAGATATTGATATAAAATTACTCGAACAAGATATACCTGCTTTACTTCATAAATATCAGTACAAAATCGCCTTTATTGTAGATGATTTTATTCGGCAAAGGGTATTTGTTAGTACTGATAGAGCAGATATTATTCAGAGTATCAACGAGCAGTTGTTTAGAAAATCCACTAAGATACAACAGCAATATAATGGCGCAGCTACCATTAGCACCTACCTCTCCGCCATTATTCGCAATACTTGTTTGCAAATTCATCGGCAAAATAAAAGAAGTATCAAAAAAGAAGCCTACAAAAAAGAAACCACTACACATCTGACGGATGATGGAGAGCAAAACTCTATTAATCACCTCATTATTGAAGATGAAATACAAAAATTAGATGCCATTATCAAAACATTTGGTGGGCAAGAAGCAAAGGTTAAATTGTTGTTAAAGCTGATTTGTAGGCTGCCCATTGAGGAAGTAGATGTATTGCAAACTTACCCCAATTGCCCCGAGATTTATTTTACCAAAATGATGCATGAGTTTGGCATTAACTATCACCAATATACAGATAAAGAAATTTTTGAACGCCTTACTTTTTATATCAATATTTTAGAAAAGAAAAATAGAACCACAGATGCCATTAAAAAATGGTTGAGCTACAAATTATCACACATCATAAAAGTACTCAACCAAACCTCGCCTACGGCAAATTACGATAAAGAATCGCTTAAAATTTTGGTTACCTACTACTATTCCAATGGTTATCAATTGGAAAATTCATTGAAAAAATACTCCTTTTAGGCGTAAAATAGGAGATATAAGACATAAGCCCCCCCAGACTGACTGTTAGAAATTAGCGATCAGAAATTAACAGTTGCCAACCAACAATTTTCCATAACGCAACGATCTATTGCGAAACTAACTCTTAGAAGTGAATGTGCAGTTTCTAAGAGGGCTGTTTTGACTTTCGTTTTTGAAGCTGAAAATGCTCAATTTTGTTCCCAAATGTAGCATTTTCTAAGCCAAAGGATGAAATCAAGACAGTCCTTAGAACAGAAGAATTGTACGCCATTTTAAACTAAACTTTAGGGGTACAGTCAAGCTTAAGTGATGTTCTATAGAAGCTATTAGAAGGATAAGTTAGCACTTGCCAGACACAAAATCTACTTTCTAATCACGAACTTCTAAGCTCTAGTTTGAACAATTAATTTGGCATTTATACAAAAAAAATTAACGCTAATGAAAAGAATAACAGTTATTTACGCAATAGCCTTATTCACAATGGGCACTATAATTAGTGGCTGTGGCTCTGCCACCGAAATTTTTGATACAGTTGGTAAAGTATTAACAGACCCAAACGGTAAAGGGGTATCTGTAAGCAATGGTGAAATTATTCAAGGGCTAAAACAAGCCTTAGAATTTGGGGTAACCAAAGGCAATAAATCAATTTCAAAGGTAGACGGCTTTTTCAAAAATCCATTGATTAAAATTCCTTTCCCAGATGAAGCCATAAAAGTGGCCAATACCTTACGCACCATCGGCATGGGTGGCGAGGTAGACAAAGTAGTAAAATCATTGAATCGCGCGGCGGAGGATGCTGCCAAAAGCGCAACGCCAATCTTTGTCAGTGCAGTTAAAAAGATGACCATTAATGATGCAATGGGTATTCTTAAAGGCTCTAATGACGCTGCAACTTCTTATCTAAAAAGAACAACTTCTAACCCACTACAGGCAGCTTTTAGCCCTGTTATCAAAAAATCTTTGGACAAAGTAGATGCAACTAAATATTGGAAGGATGCGATGAATATTTACAACGCTCTACCCACTACACGCAATAAAATCAACCCTAATTTGACGGAGTATGTAACAGGCAAAGCAATGGAAGGTGTGTTTCACATGGTTTCTAAAGAGGAAGCCAAAATCAGAAAAGACCCTTTGGCTAGAACTACAAATCTGCTGAAAAAAGTATTTAAATTACAAGATAATGCGACATCATCCAATAAGTCAGCATCACAAGGTAGTTCAACATCTCCAAGTAAACCAGCATCACAAGGTAGTTCAACAAAACGAAAGGGAACCATCAAATAGGATGTTATAAGCCTTATTTATTATACCAAAAACAGTTTAGAATCGTAATTTTTTATAGCCAAAGCCTATAAGGTTTGCTTCGGCGCGAGGTGGAACCTCGCCCCTGTAATCTAGCAGGTGTGAGGCTTTGCCTCGCTCCGAACCAAATTTGTAGCCTCTGGCTATAAAAAATTTAACAACTTTTGCTTTTATCCTGTTTTTGGTATGTTTCCAATTGAGTTATTTTTAGACTTTTGGATTTTTAGCTGTTAGAGATCAGAAATTACTACAGTTGAATTACTTTTAAACTTTAAACACATGCA
Source organism: Bacteroidota bacterium (assembly GCA_020631155.1). GTDB lineage: Bacteria > Bacteroidota > Bacteroidia > Chitinophagales > UBA2359 > JAHDHV01. Next base: position 6,565 of record JAHDHV010000343.1, read on the forward strand.
TAACATTTTAACAAATACAGACTTATATTGATAGCGATTAAATTATCTCATGTCTTAAATCTCATGTCTTAAATCTCATGTCTTAAATCTCATGTCTT
>JAHDHV010000344.1 GCA_020631155.1 Bacteroidota bacterium
TTGATTCACAATTCAACAGTATATCGCTGGAATCGTCCCTGTTATGGTATTGCCAAAGGAAAACCGCACCTACGCATCGAAAATCGCGTACTGCCTTCGGGACCTACCGTTAAGGATGAAATTGCAAATGCTACTTTATGGCTAGGTTTGCTAAATGGTTTGAATGACCATTATCCAAATTTAACGGAAAAAATGAGTTTTGCAGATGCTAAAGCAAACTTTGAAATAGCTTGCCGTAATGGAATGAATACCAAGTTTTTATGGATGGGCAATGAAACAGCTACTCCATCCTCTGAATTATTGGTTAAAGAGCTCATTCCAATAGCTAGAGAAGGATTATTAAAAGCCAAAGTAGACAAAAAAGATATTGACCATTATTTAGGAATTATTGAAGAACGTGCAAAGTTAGGGCGTACAGGTTCACATTGGATGCTGCAATCGTATGGCGAATTAACCAAAAACGGAGCGATTGCACCTGAGGAGGCCATTACTATTATCACCGCTTCTATGTCTAAACAACAAAAGACAAATACTCCTGTTCATCAATGGCGATTAGCAGATTTGAAAAAGGACCTGGGTGATTGGCAGCCATCGGCATTTGTGGTGGAAGAATTTATGCAAACCGATCTTTTTACTGTTCATCCAGAGGACATTATTGAATTAGCTGCACGCATTATGGACTGGAAATCGCTTAAATATGTACCCGTTGAAGATAATGAGGGGCGACTAGCTGGCTTATTGACGGCACGCATTTTGTTCAAACATTTTTTAGATAATTACTACGAACAACAATCTGAGCGTGCGCCTACTGTTGTCGTTGATCTAATGATTAAAAATCCAATTACTATTGAGCCCGGGAAGAGCATTACAGATGCCATTGAACTCATGCAAAAACATCAAATTGGTTGTTTGCCTGTAGTCAAAAATCAGGAATTACTAGGTATTATTACCGAAGAGGACTTTCTCAAAGTATCAGGACAACTCAACTATCGTTATTTTAATACACGCTTAAAACCAGTGCAAGAGCTTTGATGTTGTATTTGAATAAAAAATCCTCCCCTCACTGTTTCCACAGCAAAGGAAGGATAAAATGATTCATCTGTTGGGGGAAATGAATATTGTTACAATTTCACAATTGTTTCACTAACCGCTTTACCACAAGGGTAATAAACTGTAATTACATATTTTCCTACAGGTAGTCGACTGGTGTTGTAGGTCGTTTTATTGGTTTCACCAAATTTAACCGAGCTTTCATAAATAGTAGCAATAGGTTTGCCCGAAATATGGGTTAATTCAATAGATACCTTTACTTCGTCCTTATCGCCATCTACTCCTTGCAGTTTTCCTTTTCTATCTACCCCAAATGCTAAAGAAATATAGTCTTGAAATGGGTTAGGGTGAACGGCTAATCTGCCCAAACATGGAAAGGTAGGTGGTGTAAGTGTAATACAGTCTAACTGAATGGTTTCTACAGCAGTACAGCCCGTTTCAGTAACAGTAACTGTATAGTTGCCTTTACACAAATTGCTGTAACTACTTGCTGTACAAGCACCACTGATAGGAAAGCCACCGCAACTGCTCCATTGGTAACTATAATCACTAGAACCACCTGTAACAGATAATGCAATCTGACCGCCACAATTAAAAGTAGAACATTGAGGCTTTTTAATAATCTTGTGGCTAAGAGTGAGTGAACCAGAAGCATCCTCTATTTCAATAACTTGTGTAACATAACAATTGGTTTCCTGATCGAAAATGGTAACCACATACTGCCCTGCTCCTAAGTCAGTTTGGGTAGGCGAATTACAGTCGAGATTATCGCAATCTTGCCAAGCATAGAAGTAGTTGCCTGAACCACCTGTAACAGTTAGGTCAATGCTGCCCGTATTTCCGTTACAGGCATTGCCAGTTTGATAACTGACATCCATTGGGGAATCTAAAGTAATGTCTTCTACGCGCACACAGTCATCAGTATCGGCAATGACAACATAGTAGGTGCCTGCACATAGGTTTTGTCTACTAGGGGTATTGCAAGTAGGGCAATCTAGCCAACTGTAATTGTAAGTGCCTGTGCCACCGCTAGGAGTTACCGTAATCTTACCCTTACAAGGGCTACAAGTGGCGGAATTTTTCTTGGAAATGCTGGCACTAATATCATCACAAGGTACAAAACCGAAGATAGGGTCGGGATTGGGGCAATCGTCTGGGTCGCCATTGCTATTATTGAGCTCAAAGGTATAAGCTCCTTCTGGCCATTCGGTTGGGTCGAAGGTAGTGGTGTATTCTTTGTTGTAGTGAATTTCTTCTTTGAAAATAGCAGTTTCAAATTTGCCGTCTTGATGACGGGCGGTGATGTAAACGCTGGCGCGCTGTTCCTTATCTTTGACGTTTTTATCTTCAATCGCAAAAGTAGCGGTGATGGGTTGGTCTAATGCGGTTGAGGAGAGGTATAGGCGGGCTTGGCAGGGGACTGGATTAACAGTTATACCTGGTTCTGAGCAAGCTCCATCAGGAAAATTGATTGTAACTGGAGAATCCGAATCAGGATTATAGGTTATAGGAACATCTACAGTACAACCTAGTATTTTGTCCACAACTGTAACGGTTTTATTTATGATAACCCCATCACAAGAACTACTACTCTGATCACAATTACTAAATATTGGCCAATAATAGGTATAATCTCCTGAGCCGCCATAAACAGTAATATCAACTGCTCTCGCTAGACATTTAATACCTGGACCGCATGGAATGTATAGTAAAGGACCACTAAGAATAGGTTCTGCTATTAAAGTTTCTTCAATAGTAAAATTTTCGCTAATTTGACATGCTTCCTCTGTTCCTTCATCAGTGATGGTTATGATATAGTCACCTTGTGAAAGACCGCTAATAGGTATAGCACTACTAATCGGTAGTACATAATCACTACTAATTATATCATTAATATCATCTGAGAGTGTAATAATATAACTGTAGTAGCCTGATCCACTATACTCAGTCAATATATTTACCGTTCCATTGTCAGCACCACAACTTGCATTGTTGGTACTGCAAACAATCTTAGTATCTGTTTGTGTTATACAAGGTGTAGGCGGTGGACAGCTTTGGGGGCAGTTAAATGTTTCACACTCTACATTGATATTGTATATTTTAGTAGTAGATGCACCACAATCATCAAAAACAGTCACTTCAAAAAAGTGATTACCTATATCTTGTTGTGTAGGTTCCCAGCATATGTCATAAGAGTTATCAATATTCTGATATAACATTAATGGCAATTCTGCATCAACCATTGTAATATACCCATCAGGATCAGAAGGGATAAAGTTAAGACAGGACTCTGAACCAAAGCAAAAATAAGATTGAGTGATAGTTGGGTTCGTACTGTTATTAATCAAAGGTAGTTGATTGTTACTGGAACAGGCTTCCAACTGTATTTTATGAGCATTGTCATCTCCATGTGAGGTTCCTTCTGTATCTATTAAAGTAGGGCCGTGAATAGTGTTTGTACCGATTTTCCACCAATCATCATTTAATGAATTGCCAGGTGCATAGCGTTTAGGTAAATCATTTATAGTGTAACAATTTGAGGGATTTAGTTTCCACAAAGGATGTCCTACTTGATCTGTTCCTTTTATAGTAATAGTATGTGTAGCTAAACTAATGCCTGCATCATCAGGGATAATTGCAATTGAATTTTCCCATATTGTCTGATCGCTATTAGTAGGATTTAAAGAAACAGTATAGTTTTGAATAGTCATATTAACTGTTGAGGACTGTAAGGGTTCACTCGCCTCTACTGTAAATGTTAATGGTGTTGAGCCATTAGAAGAGGTAGATACTGTTGTATTTAAACATAACTGTTGAGCAGTTGTATTCCACTCCCATACAGCGTCATAAATTATTTTTTCAGGGATAGTATTTTCTTTAATGGTTAGTCTTTTTACGTATGGTAAAAAATTATCCACTATAACTACTGTTGTGCTATCCTCAACTTTGTTGATTATATCTTCCATTACAATGTGTACTTCATATTTCCCATCTTTAAATATTGCTTCCTCATTAACACAAGCAGTAGCAGCATCACTACCATTATCATTACTGCCACCCGCCTTAGCATTAGTTTTCCAAAACTGTAAAGCATCAACATTAGTAATATGTCCATCTGTTCCTTTTGTATGTGAAACAATATAGTGATTAAGTACACGTCCTGGTGCAAATGTGTCTATTTCTGCATCAAACTCTGTAGGATTGTTACGTTTTTGTTGATACACATATGGAGATATGGAAGGCATATTTAGAAAAGGGTTATCTCTAAACCAATTATTATCAAATCTTGCTAACATATAAGGTGTAGCTGGAGTCTTAACATCTTGGCCATTTCCAGTTAAGTTTTTAACCCAGTAACCAATGGCATGAACCCCTTGATTATATCGTAGTGTTGTAGTCATACTATCAAATGCCTCAGCTAAAATATTTACACCGCTAAATATAGGTTGAGTGGGAGTATTAAAAAAAGGTTGATCTGGATTAGCTCCCTTATTTTTTTGAAATAGTACAGTTTTATTAGCACTGCTGCTTGTTTGATTATTATCTTCTAAGGAAGGCTTTTTTAGTTGAGGGTCTCTGTCCACAGTGTCATTAAATAGCAAAAAAGGATTTAACAAATTCTCTCCTATAGGTGTTACACCCACAGGAGACATACCATTCAATGAATCTGCCTCATAAAAAGAATTTAATGTACTTATATGAACATGACGAGCACCAGAAGCATAATAAGGTTGTGAAGTTTCTTCTGTATAAATTATACCTATTGGCTCACCTTTTGTTATTATAGTAGTGTCATCTTCCCATGTTAATGCTATTGAATCACTGCGGTTTTCTATATGGTTATAAACATCGTATTCATAGAAGCCTCCTACATCTACTTTAATAATAGTAGCATCTCCTATGCTACCTTTGTTTTGGTCCATTGCATCTACTCTCCTATATAAAATTCCAGTTCTTAATGCAATAACCTTATCACCACCATTACCACTACCTAATATATCAATACCTTCATGAAAATGAAAAGCATTACCTGGCGCACCATCTCCAAAACCTGTTAACATATTATGTGTATCACAGGTATCGCCAGAAGCACATTGTACAGGCCATGTAACCTGCGCATGAATAAATAGGGCATGGCTAATGAAAAGATAAAATAGTATTGTTTTTTTAGTTAAAGTATTCATAGTTTAGTTTTTTTCTATTTCAAAATAATAGCTTTTGTTTTTTCCATTAATTTTAAAATGCTTATCATCTATAATTTCTACCATTTTTACTATAGTATTATGGGGGTATACTGCTTCCCCTAAATTATATTTGAATACAACTTCACCTGTTTTAATATCAAGTAGTTGAATCCAGTCATGATAATGTGTTATTTCGGATTGTTTCTGGCTAATATATTTGCCTTTAGTCACTAGAATAATGATCTCATTTTGTGGATTTGTGTCTATGCCTGCAAAGCGATTGTAGTGATTTTTTTGATAGAAAATCAGTGGTGTTTTATTTTCCCATAACAATTTGCCACTATTACTATCTAACAGCCATAATCCATTCAAACCATGAATGGCTATGTATTGGTCATTTGCTAAAAAATAATGAGATGCCCTTGTTGCTAAACTGTTGTGTTCAAAACGAATAGAACCATCTTGATTGAACACAGTAAGTCTAGCTTTTTTACTTTTATTATGCTTATGAAGAAGGGCTATTGTACTTATATAATTGTCAATTAATATACTATAATTAGACCTGTATTTATTATCTATCTTTTTTTCCCATAATTTCTCTCCATTAGGAGCATAAAGCGTCAAGTAAGAATTTGGAGCAAAGGTAAAAAGTCTGTTATTAATATGATTATACTTAACATTAGGTGGAAGTTTCCTCAAAGAAACACTATTTGTTTTTTCTGGAAGGATTATTAAAGTATCTTGTACTCTTTCCACCATTTGCATATTTTTAATTTGCCCTCCACAAGTTACCAAATAGCCATTATCTGAAATAACAGTATGTAACCCACTAGAAATATTTTTATAATGTTTTAATTCCTGACCAGAAGTGTTATAAAAAGCAATGTTTTGAGGTACAGTAAACCCTCCTGTGCAGGTGTACCAATTTATCTTTTCCTCCTGAGGAGTAGACCCTATTTTCACAATCGTATTGCCCTTATTAGCTATTTTAGTATGTTGGTAAGGTGCCACTTCAAAGCGATTGCCATCCACTGTTTCAATATAACTTTTGCTTCTATCCTCAGAAAACTGCTCATAGCCTATCAACTCCAAATTAGGAGTATATAGCTCTCTGCCTTTGATGGCTTGCTTTTTTTCTGATGGCTTGCGAATTTCTTCCTTAATGAGCTTTAAGGTAATATCCGTATTTGTTTGTGCTTGTAAATAAGAGTTATTGAAAATGTTTAAAGCTATCAAACAAAGTAACAAGCATAAACTATTGCGAAAAATAGGATGCTCTTTTAAAATTGAATATTTCATATTAAATTTTCTATTTTAAACATTAAATAAATTAATTTCCACAACTGAGACCAAAACCAAACACCTGTACCGTCTCTGTTGCAGTAATAGGACAGCCATTAGTGCCATTAGTTATGGTCAGGG
>JAHDHV010000345.1:0-1640 GCA_020631155.1 Bacteroidota bacterium
AAATAAAATAACTGCAAAAAAAAAGCTTTACCAATTAATTTGGTAAAGCTTTTTTTTTCTGTAAAATGGCTTAGAATTTTATTTATGATTTTTAATATTAGCAGGTATCTGATTATTCAAGCTGCGAAAAACCTTTTTCCAACTTTCTAACCTTTTAGAGTTTGGAGCTAAATGGACTTTTCGCCTTTTATTTTATTAATAAAAGCAATAATAATGTCTTTAAATTTTGTATAGTTTTGATTAATAAAGCAAAAAGTATTTGCTTTAAAATTCATTAAAAAATAAAAACTTTAAAACCTTATAACTTTGTAACCTTCCAAACTCCAATAACCTTCCAACTTTGAAAACTTTGCAACTTTCTAAGCTTGCAATTACCGTCTAATAATAAGGCGTTGAACCATTTTTACATCAGACGCAGTTGCTTCTACAAAATATACACCTTCAGGCAAGTGGTTCAAGTCCATTTTAATGATATTTCTAGTAGTGTTGGTGTAACTCCATGCTTCCGCCACAGCCTGACCGATAAGGTTATACACCTGTAATCGGACGGCTTCATTTGTGGGGGCTTGTAGGTTAATTGAAATATTAGCCTTTGCTGGATTTGGGTAAATATGTAATTTAGGGCTTGCAAAAAGGGCTTTTTCTTGACCTCCATATAGATAGTTTAAGTCGTTTTGGGCGAATGTTTCTGTAAGTAGCAGGCTGGCAAATCCTAGTAAAAGGACATAACGCAAAATTGCGTTGATATAATTTTTATCGTTAATCAGTAATATTTTTTTCATAGTCTGTGTTTTTTGTAACTAGACAAAATCAGTAGATACTTGGATTCATCATAAGTAACTGATGTTGAAAAATAAACTGCTTATCTCAAATCTCCTGTCTCCGATCTTGTTAAGTCCATGCTCTACTTATATATAGCTTGAAAATCAAAAAGGTAAACACATTTTGGACTTTTTCAGAAAAAAAATAAAAAAAGCCCCAACAAATAACTTGTTGGAGCTCTTGCATTTGATTTATAGTAGCTTCGGCTATGTGGAATTAGCTTATTTATCGGCTTCTTTTTTGCTTGCATTGACATTGTTCAACCAAAAAACCAAACGTTCTACCTGACTCCACTGATCGCCTGAAAAATAGTACGTTGGCAAATCCTCGTCTTCCTCTCTATCATAAAAATAGTAACGATAAGCAAAGAAGGACTCCGATTTTAGGTCAGCTGTTTTTTTGTCTTCTGCTTTTTTAGCTTCGCTTTTTTCTTGAGCTTTTTCAGGCAATACTTTCTTTTGTCCATAATACAAATCTCTTTTCAAAACATAGCGATACTTTTCTGTGTCTTCATATTTTTCATCTATTTTACCCGTTACAGCCAGCTCGTATTTTAATTTACAATCTTTAAATGCAGTAGCTAATTTTTCGTTGTACTGTTTTAAGCTATCATTGGCATTTTTCACGAACACCTTACAAGCATCTTCGTTTTTATCGTCCAATTCAAGCTCTAAATCATCTGGATTTTGGTATTTAAAACGCTCAATCAGTATGGTTGTGCTTTTCACATCTTCGGGAATCCATGTCTGTGCCAATGCTATTTGGCAAGTGAATACACATAATAAACAGCAGCTAATGAGTACTCTAAACATATTTTT
>JAHDHV010000345.1:1740-6650 GCA_020631155.1 Bacteroidota bacterium
GGCAAGTGAATACACATAATAAACAGCAGCTAATGAGTACTCTAAACATATTTTTAAAAATTTAGATTTTAGGGAAAAGCGATAAATAATAGAGGCAAGACATAAGATGCAAGATAATGTATTTATCATCATAATTTTTTAGTAAAAAAAAGCATCTTTTCACTTTGTTCAACTACTTACTTTCGCTTTTATGATTCTTGTTTTTTTGGGGGGGAAATGAGTTTTTAATTTTTGTAAAAATAAAAATGCTTTTTGATAAAAACATTCACCTTCTCCTAACGAAATCATTAACTAAAAAATTGTTAAACAGTTCGCCAATAACTTCGCCCATCAACAGTTCGATCCATATACTTGTATTCAAAAAAAGTACGGCGCAATAGGGCAGGATCACCAAAAGTATGATGTTGATTTAGTATTTCATTGATTTCCTTTTCAGTATAAGTACGCCCTTTTTCAAATTTGGCTAACAAATAATCAATCACCAACCGCTTTTTTTTGTGCTTAGATGGCCACTGTGTAATTTTTTGTTCCTCATTGAAAAAACCTCTAATGGGTTTAAATTTTTCTGCTAATTCCATATTTGAGTTATTGAGATGTGAGATATAAGGTTTTTGGCTTTGGAATTATTGAGTTTTTATTGATAGATGGTCTCTATAATGACGGCTTTAGTTGTCATATTAGTTACAAGTATTTGATGGATAAGGAATCATATATGGAATAAGTATTTAGGGGCAATTAGTGGTTGCTAACTTCTAAAAGCTAAATAGCCAAAAGGTAATCTTACAACCAAAGTGTTGGGAAGATAATGAAACATATCCAAGTCTCAAATCTTCCATCTATAAAGCAAAAAATGGAAAACAGACCTTACCCATAGTAACATCCATTTTCCATTTTTTTTAATAAAATAGTATCAATTTAAGTCAATATATCAAAAACAGTTTAGAATTATAATTTTTTTATAGGCAAAGCCTCTTAGGTTACAGGGGCGAGGTTCTACCTCGTGCCGAACCAAACTCGTAGCCTTTGGCTACACTTATTGATAAGAACCTATCAAAAATGGGTCGATTATTTCTGTTTAGGTACTTTAATAAAAGCAAAAATTAACAACTTTTGCTTTTATCCTGTTTTTGATATAAATAAGGTTGAATAAGACTTGTAAATTTAGTTGAATAAACTTCCAGAAGTAAGACAATTATCTTACATCTTATGTCTCCTATCTTACATCTAAATACAGACTATTCAATAATATCTGCTAATTCCTTTTCTTCTTCGGCATCTGCTAAGTCACTAAATACCTCATCTTTGATGCGTTTTTCAAGCTCCTCAACCAGTTCAGGATTATCAGCCAAAAAGCGTTTTACATTCTCACGCCCTTGCCCGATTTTATTACCATCAAAGCTGTACCAAGAACCGCTTTTTCCCAAAATATCCAACTCCACACCATAATCAATGATTTCGCCCAATTTAGACACCCCTTGACCATACACAATATCAAACTCGGTAAATTTGAAAGGTGGTGCCAATTTGTTTTTCACAACCTTCACACGAGTACGGTTACCAACCACATCAGTACCATCTTTCAATTGACCAATGCGGCGAATGTCCAAACGGATAGAGCAGTAGAACTTCAATGCGTGACCACCTGTAGTTGTTTCAGGATTACCAAACATAACGCCAATTTTCTGACGTAACTGATTGATAAAGATACAAGTACAGCCCGTTTTGCTGATAGCACCCGTCAATTTTCGCAACGCCTGAGACATTAAACGAGCCTGCAAACCCATTTTAGAATCGCCCATTTCACCTTCCAACTCACTGCGCGGTACAAGGGCAGCAACCGAATCCACCACAATCAAATCCAACGCACCTGAGCGAATCAAATGCTCCGTAATTTCGAGGGCTTGCTCGCCATTGTCAGGCTGTGAAATAATGAGGTTGTCTACGTCAACGCCCAAACTTTCCGCATAGGTTTTGTCGAAGGCGTGTTCCGCATCAATAAAGGCAGCAAGACCGCCGCTTTTATGTACCTCTGCAATAGCGTGAATCGCAAGCGTTGTTTTACCCGAAGATTCAGGACCATAAATTTCAACGATACGTCCACGAGGGTAGCCGCCAATACCTAGCGAAATATCCAAACCCAATGAACCCGATGAAATAACGTCTGTTTTGACGACTTTTTTATCGCCCAAAGTCATCACTGTGCCTTTGCCATAGATTTTATCCAACTTATCCATAGCCAATTTAAGGGCTTTCATTTTTTGGTCAATCCCTTCTACGGGACTACTTTTTTTTGATGTTTTCTTTTTGATAGCTTCTTGATTTATAAGTTGACAAATATTTTTTTTATTAAAACTGTTCCTATGAGTTTAAGTAAAACCATTTTACTATTAAATAGGTTCCACAAATTTACGATTTTTTTTAGCAAAAAGCCAATTAAATTTGATTTTTTAAATGAAAAAATTATTACAGTTATTTTCTAAAAAAGATTTTTGTTGACAAATATTGTTTGAGAGTAGATTGTTTTATTTATTTGAGCAGCTTTCACCATTATACAAAATCCTTCCCAATAGTTGCACAAACTAAACCTAAATTTTTCCCAAACAATCACACAATCACAAACGTTATTCCTAACTTTGCCGTAGAGACGTAGCACGCTACGTCTCCACTACTACCAATTCGTAATTTCTAATTCGTAATTTCTAATTCGTAATTAAAAAGCCTATGCGTACCCTTACCGAACAGCCGAGCATAAATATCAAATACGACCGTAAAAAATACAGTGACCGAACACTTTTAGACCTTTACAAAGCCATCCTCGAACCGCGAATGATTGAGGAACGGATGTTGAAGCAATTGCGGATGGGAAAAATCAGCAAATGGTTTGCAGGCATTGGTCAGGAGGCGATTGCAGCAGGAGTTGCGAAAGCCCTAAAACCTGATGAATACATCCTGCCGATGCACCGCAACTTGGGCGTTTTCACCAACCGAAACATTCCGATTGAACGCTTATTGATGCAATGGCAGGGCAAAATGGGCGGCTTTACACAAGGGCGTGACCGTTCTTTCCACTTTGGTACGAATGACTTCCACATTGTAGGCATGATTTCGCATTTAGGACCGCAACTATCAGTAGGAAGTGGCATCGCAATGGCAGAAAAATTGAAAGGCAGTCAACGCATTGCGGTTGCTTTTTCAGGAGAAGGCGGAACGAGTGAAGGCGAATTTCACGAGGCTTTAAATGTGGCTGCTGTTTGGCAATTGCCGATTATTTTTGTGGTGGAAAACAATGGCTATGGGCTATCAACACCGACAAGCGAGCAGTTTGTTTGCGAAAATTTTGCCGATAAAGGCATTGGCTACGGCATGGAGGGACGAAAAATTGACGGCAACAATATTTTGGAAGTCTACGACACCATTAAAACATTGGCGGAAGACCTTCGCAAAAACCCGCGTCCTGTATTGATTGAGGCGGTTACGTTTCGGATGCATGGACATGAGGAAGCATCGGGAACGAAGTATGTACCAAAGGATTTGATGGCGCATTGGGCAACAAAAGACCCGATTCAGAATTATGAAAATTATCTATTGCAAGAGGGCATTTTAACCAAAAGAAAAATAACCAACATTCGCAAAAAAATACAAGCTAACATTCAAAATGCATTGGATATTGCCCAAGCAAAACCCACTGTAACAGCAGATTTTGACAAGGAAACCAGCGAAATTTACGCCCCCTACACACCCACCGTTTTAACGCCAAATGCCTCTCACCAAACAAGCAAAAAACGTTTTATTGAAGCCATTTCCGATGGATTACAGCAAGCAATGGAGCGACACAATAATTTGATTTTGATGGGACAGGATATTGCCGATTATGGTGGCGTTTTTAAGATTACCAAAGGCTTTATGGAAAAATTTGGCAAGGCGCGTGTCCGCAATACACCCCTTTGCGAATCAGCGATTTTGGGCATCGGTTTGGGCTTGTCCATCAATGGCTATAAGTCTATGGTCGAAATGCAGTTTGCCGATTTCGTGACCTGCGGTTTCAATCAAATTGTCAATAACCTGAGCAAAGCGCATTACCGTTGGGGGCAACACGCCGATGTGGTCATTCGGATGCCGACAGGCGCAGGAACAGGGGCAGGACCTTTTCATTCACAGTCCAATGAAGCGTGGTTTTTCCATTCACCGGGGCTAAAAATCGTCTATCCATCCAATCCTTATGATGCGAAGGGCTTGTTATTGGCAGCTTTTGAAGACCCGAACCCTGTGATGTACTTTGAGCATAAGGCTTTATACCGCAATCCAGAGGTGGAGCAGTCAATTCCTGATGAGCCTTATACGGTGGAAATTGGCAAGGCAAAGTTAGTGCGAGAAGGAGAGGAGTTGAGCATCATTACCTACGGCATGGGCGTACACTGGGCAACGCAATTGCTTGACAAACATACTTCTATCAGTGCAGATGTGCTAGATTTGCGCTCTTTGGCACCGCTAGATGTGGAGGCAATTTTTGAAACAGTTCGCAAAACGGGTAAGGTCTTGGTTTTGCATGAAGATAGTTTGATAGGCGGTATTGGTGGCGAAATTGCTGCGATGATTGCCCAAGATTGTTTTGAGCATTTAGACGCACCTGTGATGCGTTGCGGTTCGTTACATACACCCGTTCCTTTTGCGAAACCATTGGAAAAGCAATACCTTCCAGTGCAACGTTTTGAGAAAAAACTGTTGGAATTGTGGGAATATTGAGAGGGAATTACGAATTACGAATTAGAAATTACGAATTGTTAAAATGATTCCACCCAATTTAAAAAAATAGCGTAGCCATTACATTATAGCTACGCTATTTTAAAATATCCTTTATCTTACATCTTACATCTTACATCTTACATCTTACATCTTACATCTTACATCTT
>JAHDHV010000346.1 GCA_020631155.1 Bacteroidota bacterium
AGTAGTTAGTCAACGTTAAAATGACGGGTTGATGTTGAGTGATTTTTGTTCCCTAACAAGGCGCAAAACGTAGGCATAGCCAAAGCTACGGCGAGGCTTTGTAACGCAACTAGGGAGCAAAAAACGCCAAAAGCAATCGTCAATTTTATCTTGATTGACTACTTAGTAGTTTGTTTAAATAAAGTTATACGCAAACAAAAATAACAATAAATCCCTGCAATTATGGTCATAGTTTAGAAATATTTGCTTTTGTTATGGTGTTATATGAAATTTTATTAATGTATTTGTCTGTTTATCTGTCTAATAAATAAAGCAAAAATCCATTGCTTTTGACAAAAAAAAAAGCTGGTTAAAGTTTTTTTATTATATTTGTATTTTTTTATTGTTTAATTATTTGATTTTAAGTTGTTTTAGAGATAAGTGCAGGTATTTAAGTGAATTAATTCTTAATAAGTTTTTTTAAAAAGTAAATGAATACTTACTCACAATAATACAGATGAATTTTACTATCTTAATGGGTCATTGTTTTGTCATAATTTCAAGTTGTTAATATATATATTGAAATATAAATAATGTTATAAAGAGTAAAAAATGGCTTAATTCCGCTAATTTGGTGTTTTGGGTATTGTATAAACTATAAGCTCCAAATATAGACAAGGGAATATTTAAAAAGATAATTGGCCCTAACGAAAAAGGATTTATGAGTAAAAAAGTTAATACACTAATGGTTAATAAATAGACTAAAATGGTTAAGAAAACGCGTGTTTTAACAATACTCTTTAAAAAACGATTTTGAAAAAAGAATAAGCCTGCCGCTGCAATAATGGACGATAAGCCCACTTTAACCCCAATTTCTAAATAGTCTAGTTGTAAAGGCACAACGCTGGTGATGGCTTTTGTAAAATGATTTTCTAAAAAAAGCCCTAAACCATCAGTTAATAAATAGTAAGTGGCAGTTAGAAAATAAGGGATAATAACCGCAACCACAGATACAACCCATTCCCGCCAATTGAAAATTCGGGTGATGAGTAAAATAATCAACATAAGAATCGTAAATATGAGTGCAGGCAGATATAATAGCGAAGCAAGCCCAATGCTGAAACCAATGTCAAATAGATGAGTAAATTGGTTATTATTGTAACTTCGATACATGCGTTCTACGGCAAAGATGATGGGGAAGGCTGCAAAAAACGCCGAACTCATAAAGATGTGTTCACTAAATAAACTACTCAACAAAATATAACACAATGCTGTAAGTCCGTTGGCTTTGTCTATAATTTTATAGTTGTAAACAATTTGATTCAACAATAGTGCTTGTAGAAAAAGCAGTGCAATGTAGAGTGTTACCAATAGGAAGTGACTCTGAAAGGTGATTACATTAATAAAATTAGACAAAAGTTGGCTTAATGGGGCGGTTGGGCTGAGGTTGAGCCCTTGTGCATCAAAATATAAATTGACATTTAACAATACTGCATAAGAAGCCAATATAAGCAATAAGTAGGGTTGTGCTTTTTTAAAAATTTTTACTAACAACGTAATAACTATTTATAAGTACTTAGACATAAGATGTGAGACAGGAGACTTACTTATTAACAATTTATGACAAGCCAAATGTCGTTTAATTTTGTCTAGTTCCTTAGTTGAGAAAAACTGCTTAAAATTTTTGAGGAGGAAATTAAAGAAACATCAGTCAGTTTTCATTTCCATACTCATTTGCACGAATTTAAGAGGTTCTGGCTTTTTAATACAGTAAAAAAGGTTTTTTTTAAAAATGTTCTTAAAAATAAGGTTGAGGGTAGTTGTTTGTGAGGTGGGCTAATAGCTTGTTCATTAGACTTTTGTAAGATGTAAACGTTTAATGTAGTTAAATACAAAACAAATCAGTTTGTAAATAGCGCAAAGGCAGTGTAGTCTAGTTTGTAACTATTTATTATAAAATAACGTAATAAGTAAATGTTGTGATATATTACTTTTTAGGAAATGATTTTCATGGTAAGTGTCTGATTATTAAGTAGTTATAGTTTTGGAAGCATAAGTGTTGTATAAATGATAAAAAATGTATTTGTCTGCTAAGAAGTAGCTAGATTATGTTTTTAATTAATTTGAAGTATATTATTATATGAGTTCTAGTTAAGAAGTATTTTTTTTATGCTCAAAGTAGTTTATTTTTGTAGTAAACTTGGTCAAAAAATAATTTTTGGAAAAATGAGCAAAATTTATTGTTTTTTTAAATGACAAAATGATGCTAACAGCGTCTACACATCAAGTTAAGTGGCAAATTGCATTGACTTTAGCACAATTTTAGCCACATTAAATGAGTAAAAAAAAGCTATTTCATACCCCATACAACCTTCACTATTGCCGCCAATACATACATTATCACACTCCCATTTAGTATTAGTATAACATTTAACTACGTACAACAAAGACAGCTACAATAACTACTACCTCTTTAAGCATAAACAAACATGCTTCCATATATAAGCACACACTTGAACTATTTTTGCATATAATTTATTTTTTAATAAATTGAAGGCTATAGACCAGCTTTAGATTAAAGTATAGGGCTATTATGCTAAATTGTAGGTCTACTTTAATCGGCAACTACTTACTACTATTTCTTACATTTTACACAGTCTAGTCTATCACACAAAGTATATGGTATATTATTAAGTATGCTGCTCTGTGTGAAGGCTGGAAGTGTAAATATGTGAAGTAATAGTGTGCACAGGTCTACTAAAAAAAACTTAATGACTAGATACATGAGACGGCGTATGAAATACAAAAATTACATTTCATTTTTATTCTATTTTTGGAATAAATGCCAAACCAAAATAGAAGTAAATTATAAACTCATTTGGGTAATGGTGTTGTGTAGTATATTGATGTTTTCTATCAATAATACCATTACAGCACAAGTCTACATCAACGAACTGATGTCAAGTAATGAAACTTACCTTGATGAATATGGCGATGATGATGATTGGGTAGAGTTGTACAATGCAGGTAGTAGCACCGCTACAATTGGTGGTATGTATTTGAGTGATGATCCAACACTACCTACCATGTGGCAAATTCCAGCAGGATATACCATCCCTGCCTATGGGTTTTTAATTATTTGGCTTGATAATGAAGTGGAGCAAGGCGATCTACACGCTCCTTTCAAACTGAGTAGTTCAGGTGATCAACTCATGCTACTACAAGCGGACGGGGTAACCTTAGCAGATGAAATTAGCTTTGGCGAAATCCCTTATAACCAATCCTTTGGACGGGCAACAGATGGGCAAAATGAATGGGCAAACTTTAAAACCATTACACCTAAAGCCTCTAATAACAATGCTACGAAACTAGTATTTAATCCTGCTTTTTCTGTACAAGGAGGGGTTTACTCTGTGCGTCAAACTATTACACTAAGTACAGCAACTCCCAATGCAAGTATTTATTATACATTAGATGGTAGTGAACCTACATCATCTGACAAACTGTACACAGGGAGTTTTGGCGTAGAAACCAATACAAGTGTTCGCGCAAGAGCTTACAAAGGTGGCTATGAGCCAAGTGAAGTAATTACCAATGCCTATTTATTTAATCACAATTCTACCTTACCTGTTGTCTATATTTCTATGGATCCTAGAGACTTATTTGATGATTATCAAGGGATTTATG
This sequence comes from Bacteroidota bacterium, assembly GCA_020631155.1. GTDB lineage: Bacteria > Bacteroidota > Bacteroidia > Chitinophagales > UBA2359 > JAHDHV01. Next base: position 3,667 of record JAHDHV010000346.1, read on the forward strand.
TGGTTGGTAAAAATGGGGTGTCTGGTAATTGTTTTAGTGCAGCTAACTGGAATCAAGATTGGGAAAAACCTGTCCATATCAGTTATTTTGAGGCTAATGGAAACCCAGGTTTTGAGGTTAATGCAGGAATAGAAATAGCTGGAGCCTGTTCTCGTAAGTATGCTCAAAAAAGTTTTAATATTTCTGCTAAAGATATTTATGGTGATCCTAGTATTAAGTATCAACTATTTCCAACTAAAGATCAGAAGGAATACAAACGCTTCAAACTGCGTGCTGGAGGGAATGATTTATATTGGGCAAATATGCGAGACTGGCTCTGTCAGTCATTGGTTGAAAATGAGGTAGATGTAGATATGCACGCTGGAACGCCTGCAGTGGTCTATTTGAATGGCCAGTATTGGGGAATGTACAAACTGCGTGAGGTGGCGAGTAAACATTATATAGGGGCAAAGTTTCCTGATGTAGATAAAGACAACTTGGACTTGGTACGTGTTTCTTATCAACATAAAACTTTAAAATATATTGAAGGAGATAGTACTTTTTATAATGATCTTTATAAATTTATTGAAAATAATGATCTGAGTAATACGACGAATTACGAACATGTTAAAAATAGAGTAGATATAAACAGTTATATCAATTACCAAATTGGAAATATTTATCTGACCAATTACGACTATGGGGAAAATAACCTTCGCTTTTGGCGAGAACGTACCCCCGAAGGGAAATTGCGTTTCTTCTTCTATGATTTTGACTCTTCATTAGGGGTCAACTCCTCACAAATCATTCCTCCAAGCGAGGATATGATGTATTTTGCCACCAAAACAGACCCCTATTACTGGTATCAGGGTTCTATGTACTTTAGAAATTTATTAAAAAATCAAGAATTTAGAAATGAATTTATCCAGCGTTTTGCTACACAAATGAATACCATTTTTACAGCACAAACAGTGAGTAATAAAATTGATGAGTTTGTGGGTATGATGGAACCTGAAATGGAACGGCACATTAATCGTTGGAAGGATGAGTTTGGTTATGAACAAAAGGCAAAATTACAATCTGTTTCGGAGTGGAAAAAGAATGTTGAAGACCTTCGCAATTTCACCAATCAACGACCTCAATATGCTCGCCAACACGTAATTAATCACTTTAATTTAAGTGGTACTTATACATTAACCATTAACTATGATGCCAATACCAACGGAACAGTTCACCTAAATTCTAATGAATACTTAGCTCCTTACAATTATGCAGGGAGATATTACGATAATATTCCGATGCAAATTACAGCCCGACCAAAACCGGGTTATCGTTTTGTGCGCTGGCAAGAAACTGGTGAAACGAATGCAACAATTACATTTACCACTAGTAGCAATTTGGCGCGCACACCTATTTTCGAGGAAATGCCAACGCCTATTATTTCGGAAATCCACTACAATCCAATTGAAGGCACAGATTATGAGTTTATTGAAATTCACAATCCGACTGACAACGCAATGGATTTTTCCAATTACACTTTAGGTACAGCCGTAGATTTTACCTTCCCAAGTGGTACAAGCCTTCAACCAAAAGAGTATCTGATTGTAGCTGCTAATAGTAGTCATTTCAGTCATTTAAATATAAAAGCTTATACATGGATAGAAAGCAAGCTAAGTAATGGCGGTGAAAATGTTAGCATCGTAGATCATATGGGTAATGTCTTGGATTCTTTGACCTATGGGGATTTAGACCCTTGGCCAGTTGAACCTGATGGAACAGGCTATACTTTATCATTGATAGATGTTAACAGTGATAATAATAAAGCAGAAAATTGGGAAGCCTCTTGTCAAATAGGGGGAACACCCGGAGAACCACATCTTTCCGTTTGCCCAACCTGTGATGATGGGGTGCAAAACGGTGATGAGGCTGGCGTAGATTGTGGCGGTTCATCCTGTACAGCCTGCCCAACTTGTGATGACGGCGTACAAAACGGTGATGAGGCTGGCGTAGATTGTGGCGGTTCATCCTGTACAGCCTGCCCAACCTGTGATGATGGCGTGCAAAATGGCGATGAAACAGGCGTAGACTGTGGCGGTTCTTGTGCTGCCTGCCCAACTTGTGATGACGGCGTACAAAACGGTGATGAAACAGGCGTAGACTGTGGCGGTTCTTGTGCTGCGTGTGCTACTTGTGATGATGGCGTACAAAACGGTGATGAGGCTGGCGTAGACTGTGGCGGTTCCTCTTGTGCAGCCTGTCCAACTTGTGATGATGGCATCCAAAATGGCGATGAAACAGGTGAAGACTGTGGCGGTTCCTCTTGTGTAGCCTGTCCAACTTGTGATGATGGCATCCAAAATGGCGATGAAACAGGTGTAGACTGTGGTGGTTCTTGTGCTGCATGTGCTACTTGTGATGATGGCGTACAAAATGGCGATGAAACAGGTGTAGATTGTGGCGGTTCTTGTGCAGTCTGCCCAACTTGTGATGATGGCATCCAAAATGGCGATGAAACAGGTGTAGACTGTGGTGGTTCTTGTGCTGCATGTGCTACTTGTGATGATGGCGTACAAAATGGCGATGAAACAGGTGTAGATTGTGGCGGTTCTTGTGCAGTCTGCCCAACTTGTGATGATGGCGTACAAAATGGCGATGAAACAGGTGTAGACTGTGGTGGTTCTTGTACTGCTTGTGCTACCTGTGATGATGGCATCCAAAATGGCGATGAAACAGGTGTAGATTGTGGCGGCTCATCCTGTACTGCTTGTCCGACCTGTAATGATGGCGTACAAAACGGTGATGAGACTGGTGTAGATTGTGGCGGTTCATCCTGTACTGCTTGTCCGACCTGTAATGATGGCGTACAAAACGGTGATGAGACTGGTGTAGACTGTGGCGGTTCTTGTGCTGCATGTGCTACTTGTGATGATGGCGTACAAAATGGCGATGAAA
>JAHDHV010000015.1 GCA_020631155.1 Bacteroidota bacterium
ATAAGATATAAGATATAAGATATAAGATATAAGATATAAGATATAAGATGTAAGACAAAAATTGCTTTTTAGTTTTCTTAATGGATATAAGTTTTTGATTTTTATAGTCTTATGACGGCTAAAGCCGTCGTTACAGAAAACATCCAAAAAGAAAATAGCTATCAAAAAATTGAAAGAAAATTTCAAAATAACCTTTCCAAACTTTTTAATCTAATATCTAAAAGTCTAAAAATCTAATAGCTAAATATCTAAAAGTCTAAAAATCCAAAAATCCAAAAATCCAATTTAAGCCAATTTATATTCGCTGTTTGTCAACAATAATTTTTGTAGCATTTTGCGTGCTTTGATGAGTTGTGATTTTGAGGTGTTGATGCTGATGCCGAGCATTTCTGCGATTTCTCGATGTTTGTAGCCTTCAATGGCGTATAAATTGAAAATGCTGCGGTAGCCCGGTGGCAAATGGTCTAATAAACTCAGGATGTCATCGGCTGCTACTTTTTGGTCGGCGGTTTGGTGATCCGTTAAGTGGCTTTGGGTATCTACTTCTACATATAAGTATCTGTCTTTCTTATTTTTACGTAAAAACATCAAACTTTCATTGACCATAATTCGCCGTATCCATGCCTCAAAATTGCCTCGCTCTTGAAATTGTTCTAATTTGGAAAATACCTTGTAAAAACCAGTTAACAAGACTTCTTCTACGTCCGCCTCATTTTTGATATACCTTCTACATACCCCAAACATTTTGGCAGCATATCGCTCGTACATATTTCTTTGTGCTCTGCGATTTCCCAGTTTACAAGCTTGTATGAGTTCTTGTTCTGTCACTTGGTATCTATCCTGATTCTGTTCTTTTGAGTGTTTATTAAGTAGACATAAGATTTAAGACATGAGATGTGAGATAGTTTATTTACCATTAATAACTTATAACCAGCTCAATAATCATTTAATTTTGTCTACTTACTTACCTTTGCTATTGGGGGGGATTGGGTCGCTCTACTTGACTATACTCTCTATGATGTACTTCAACGTTTTTTTGGTGTCTGTTAGTTTCATTTTTGTAAAAAAAGTTGGATTTGTGGATTGGGGATTTGTGAATTCATGGATTCCAAACAGACATTTTTTGCAATATTTTAAAAAAGTGAAAAAGCCCATTGCTTTCTTTTTTTCTGAAAACAATGGGCTTTTGCCTATAAAATCACTACTCTCTTTGTGATTTACGCTAAGATTTTGATAACAAGTGATCTTAAATCTTATGTCTTAAATCTTATATCTAAATTACCGTTTAACAAATTTAGTACTCAAGGTTTTGGTGCCATTTGTCAAAGTGACAAAATAAACACCTGCGGAGTATTGACTCGCATCTAATGTTGCTGTTTGTGTACCTGCTTTGCTGCTCACTGATTGCTCGGCTACTAAGCGTCCGTAGGTATCGTAAATGCGAACTTGAACTTCTGTATCTGTATCAACTGTGTAGCTGATATTTACACTTTCTAATACTGGTATTGGGTAAACATTTACTAATGTAAAGTTGCGCTCGCCTCTTGTTAAACTAATCACATTGGACTGTTTAGTTAGACCGTCAAAGTCGGTTTGGTCTAGGCGGTAGTAGTAGGTGCCTGTGGCGATGTCTTTGTCGGTATGACTATAGTTTTGGGCATCTGTTGTGGTGCCTGCGCCGTCTACTTTGGCAATTGCTTGGAATGTACTGCCATCTGTGGAGCGCATTAACGTAAAGTAATCGCTGTCTTTTTCGCTGGCGGTTGTCCATTTAAGTAAGTTGGCTGACTGTTGCACTTCGCCTGTAAAGCTGATTAATTCTACACTTACTTTTACGCAAGAGAATGGCGTTTCGCTGTAAGTCATTTCACAACCTCTGCTGTCTACAACTTTTACCTCATAAGGCGCGCCATCTATAAATGGCCCGAATATACCAGCGTTGCCGCTGGCTACTTCTTTACCGTTAACAAAAATGGTGTAAGGTGGTACGCCGCCTTCTACCAATATTGGTAAATCGTAGGTATCGCTGTTTGGAGAGCAAATAATAGTGGTGGTAATCGCAAGTTCAGAACTCATTAAAATGCTGGCAGTAGATTTGGTAAATACATCACAGTTGCCGTCTACATTGCTGCCAAATGGTGCGCTGGAGATTGCGGAAGAAATGTAAAGAATTTTATCCATTGGGTAAGTACCATCATTGATAAATTCTCCAGTTTTACTGTAGCCATAAATTGTTGCATTAGCCATGTCTCCATCGGCATTATCGTGTAAAATAAAGCCGAGTTCCATGCCTTCTTCTTCAATGTGATGCCCTACTGCCTTAGCGGTTGCACTTTCACCATAACACAATTGTCCGTCTGTTTTACCACTTCCAACAATACATTCACCAGCTTCATTTAAGCCTGTGCAAATACAATGCTGCACCCCTTGTACGGTAATTCTACCACAGCTATTTGCATCTTCAATCACAAAATAGTAGCTTTCGCCACTAGCGAGTAAATCACTGATAAATAGACCATTTTCATCTATTGTTCCAGCACCTTCTAACAATTGATAGTCACTACCGCCTGCTAATTCAAAGCTGACTTGGTATTCTTTTTCCGTTTCGCTGCAATTTTTGCTAATTGAATTTGCAATGCGAATACTTTCACCACCTACATTTACCTCTATGGCTAAAGTGGCACTTCGAGCATTTTCTTCTGCATTAACAATTTGCACATAGTAAGTTGTATTAGCAACTGGCTGTGGTATTGGTGTGATGCTTGAACCTGATGGTGGATTGGCTGGAATGGTGGCTGATGCATCTAAGAACCAGTGGTATTGTTCGTTTTTGCTTGCACCTTCAACGCCGAGCACCACTTCTTTTTCTCCTATACAATCAATATCAGTAATGGAATAGGCTGCTAATTTTGGCGGAGCCATTGCTTCTAACACCTCAATTAATTGCGGTTCAGATAAACAGCCTCGGCTATCTCTAACTACGAGTTGATGTGTTCCTATGGCTAATAATGCTTGATAATTGCCTTCAATGCCAAAGCCCATGCCGTTGTCAAAAGACAAGGTATAAGGCGGTACGCCATTTCGCGGTTCTACAATCACTAAACCTAAATTAATGGCTGGATCAGTTGGGTAGAGCGTAAAATCAGCAGTCACTGCTTCTTGAATAGCTATGTTTTGTACATCAGAAATACAACCATTTTCGCTGCGTAGATAAACCTCAACGTTACTAGCATCGCTTGGATTAACCGTAAAGCTGTTTTGATTCATGCTTAAATCATTGCCGTTGACATTGACGGTATAGGATGCGCTGGTATTTGGTTGAATATTGATGCTTACAAAACCTGTGGTTGGATCGGCGCAGGTTGTGGTAACAGTGAAGAATAATGGTTCATCTAACATAACTTCTTTCACTTCGGATAAACAACCGCCTGCGCTACGCAATTGTACGGAAACGGCGGCTACTTCATTGATGTTTAAATCAAATTCATACACACCAGCTTCATCAAAACTTACGCCTCCTGTAGTGGATACTTCGTAATTTTCTCCATCATCGCTTGGCACAATGGTTAAATTAACACTGCCATCATCTTCTACACAAGAAACCAGTGCTTCAAAATCAATGGCGGCATCAGGCATAAGGGTATATTCTGCTGTTTCACAACCATTGGCATCTCTAAGTACAAAGGTTGTCGCTCTATCGCCTGCTATCTCGACACTTTCTTCTAGTGGATTAAAATGCATCCAATCTGTAGAAATTTCATAAGGAGCATCTCCACCATTTGGTGTAATAGAAAGGCTGGCCATACCTGTTTCTGCATCTACACAAGAAACGGTATAATCTACACTAAAGCCACTGCCTAATTCAACTGTAATAGCGGTGCGCTCGCTGGTACAGCCTCCTGCATTAGTTTCTTCTACATAGAAGATGTAAGTACCTGCGCCATTTACGTAAGTAGAAATATCAAGGCTTGCCATACCGAAAGTTGGTAGGCCATTGTGAGCAATTGGTTCGTTGGCATCTGCCGAAGCATACCAATTGAAAGTGCTGTAAAATTCGCCGATGGCTTCTAAGGTAGGAATATCTGCACCATCACAGACATAGACTGTTTCGCTTGCTAAAGGAGCATAAGGTGTGCGGCTGATATTGATGATTTGCGATAATTCTTCGCTACAATCTGTTTCTCCAACTACATAGGTTATCAAGTATGCACCTTCTAAACCTGTTGGGTCAAATGTATTGCCATTTACGCCTGCGCCTTGCCAGTAACCGCCTGTTGTACCAGTTATTAATTCGTCTAAATTGATGGTGCCGTGATCGGAGCAAATGGTACCTAAAGCCTCCCATGATGGATCAACATTTTTAAATACATGGATAATTTGTCGGTCATTGCCAACACATTGCCCATCATCAACGGAGTGTGTTACATAGATTGTACCTTCTAAGCCTGTCGGGTCAAATAGATTGCCGTTGACACCTTCGCCTGACCATGTGCCATTGGTATTTTCTGTTAATAAATATTCATTTAAATCAAACATTCCATCTGATTCACAAACATTTACTGGAGATTGCCAACTAGCATCTGGTACCATTTCTATGGCTAAGGTTAAGGTATCACTATTGGAGCAATCGCCTAAGCCTACGGTGTATACAAATTGATAGCTGCCCCATAAACCCCAAGGATTTACGTAATGGCGATCTTGTACAAATTCACCTGACCAACTGCCTCCTTCTGTGCTGCCTTCTGCTAAGTAGCCATTCAAGTCAATCATATGGTCTTCGCCACAAAGTAATGTTGGTGCAACGACTGTTGCTATCACACTGCCTCTGATTCGCAAGGTATCACTCACTGATGTTGTACAGCCTCCATTATCTACACTATAGGTAATCACCGTTTCTACTGCTTCGCCGCCTGTTGCACTTAAATCTAATAGCCCATCTGAACTTACCATTTCTCCAGACCATGTTCCGCCTGTATCTGCGCCTGCTGCTAGGAAATTGTTTAGGTCTAAGACCGCTTCACCTGCACATATCGTCCCCGGATTCAACCAATTGGCGTTGCCGCCTTGATACACCGTCAACAATATAGAGGTTCGAGCATTACAAGCATTATTCGTAGAGGTTGGATCGTTTTCATCTACACCTACAATATAAACCACTCGAACTTTCGCGTCACCATCTGTAAATAAGCTATCTGGAAGCGCGCTAATGTTTAAGTAGTTAGAATTGCTTGGATGAATGGTTAATAATGTGCCTTGAGAATACAAGTAAAAATCACCGCCTACTGTAGTTTCAGGGCTTAATAAACTGTAAAGTGGGAAGTTTTCTTCATTATTACACAACTCTGTTGATGCATCCTCTGAAATACCTGCTTCTACCTGATTGTAGACTGCTAGATATTGTATAAATTCATCTCTACATAAACCTTCCCCTACTGTATAGGTTACTGGGTAAGTACCTGCCCCACATATCAACGGATTAAAGTAATAGTTGCCTGAGTTGTCTGTTTCCACACAAGCACCACTAAATACACCGCCTCCACTTTCTTTTATCAGTGGGTTCAAATGTATGGATTTATCGCTACATACTGGGCTTGGGTTGTAAAAATAAGCGTCTCTAGTCGGATAAACTTCAATGTCTATGGTTAAAATATTTTCACAATCTGACGTGCCATTACTGCTACTATTGCTTTCGGTGTATTGAATCGTTAATTGCCCATTATAAACATTTGGATCAAAATTGGTAGGCTCATCAATACTTGCCGTTATCGGAGCAATAATTTCCCAAGTAGTTTCTCCGATCACTGTTGAGGAACTCACTAGGTAGCTGGTCAAATCTACGGATTCGGCACATACACGTGCTGGACCATTCCAAAGAGAGGTGGGTGTCGCCACTACTTCTAGCTCAATACCATCTGAATCGGAGCCGCATAACTCATCTGGGCTATCTTCAAAATAGTAAATAATGGTGTAGTTGGCTGATTCATTTGGTGGAGTAAATATGGTGCCATTGATTAGAGGTGAACCATTATAGGTTTCCCCATCTATGGCTACTACTTCAAATATACCGCCTTCGGAAGTATTATCCAGTGCGTTCATATTTCCAGTAATAAAATAATCCGTCAAATCAATACCACTTTCGCCCTCACCATAACAAACTACTGCCTCATCAGCAGCTAATTTTGCGTTGTATTGGTCAACAATAGAGATAAAATCAGATTCCACATCAACACATCTACCATCACTTAGATTTACCGTATAGCTCACACTGTACACATTTGGATACCCCTCGCCGATGGCTGGGTTAAAGGTGCTTACTCCATCAAATACCCCTGGCGGGTTAGGTGCTACTGACCACTCGCCGCCCGTTGTGGCATTATCAGTTAGTAAACTATTCAGATCAAAAGATTGGGCTTCACCCAAACAAAGGGTTCCAGGAGATAGCCATTCTGCATCTGCTCCTTCATGAATGGTTAGTATGGCTGCTGCGCTGACATTACAACTGCTCACCGCACTACCAAATACTGATTGGGCATCGCCTACTTGATAAGTAACTGTATAGGTACCTGCTGCTACATCAGGATCAATACTATTTCCAAAAATAGATTCACCATCTACATAGAATGTACCGCCCGGAGTTGCATTAGCACTTAACAGCAAGGTCAAATCAATATTTTCACTATCTTGACAATAATCCAATACGGCATCTTCTGATATTTCAGCGACTACTTCTGGTCGAACATCCAATACCACCTCGCCTGTTGCCATACAACCCGCCTCATCACTAACGCTGTAAGTGATGGTATAAGTCGTTGGTTGATTCACTGTTTCTGGCAAGCTAAGGGTAATATTACTACTTCCTGTATCATCAATACTCGCATCTGATGGGCTAACACTCCACTCATAAATGGCGTTGGCTTCGGAATTATCAAAGTCAATTGGGCTATCATCGCTACAAGTTAGATTCATGGCTGGAATAATCGGGTCAAAATCAAAGGCATTTACCCCTAATTCAACACTACTACCTGCACAAACCATACTTGGCGGTTCGCTTGTTAATGCTGCTTCTGGTTGTGAACAATGAATAGCAAAGTAGGTATTGTCCGTCAGACCTGTTTGGTCGGTAACTATCACTTTGTAATAAGCAGATGGAATATTGATGGCTACCTGATGTAATCCTGTGGTCACTACTGTTGTTGGAGTAAAAGGGGAAAAATCATTGTTTCCATCGTGGCTATACCAATCAAAAGTGTAAGGTGGCACACCGCCCATACCTGTAATATCTAACACCCCACAATTTATTGCTCCACAGAAAACATATAAGTAGGATTCTTGGTCTGCTTCACATATTGGTGCGCCAATGCGAGGACCGCCAAAGCCCATACCCGCAGGAGCGGCACCAGTTTCTACATCCAAACCATCTTCGCAATTATCTATCCAAATGACTTGCTCAACAGTCTGCTCACAGACTCCATTATTTTCGCTGTATTGTATGGTGATATACCCTTCTACTAAGTTTAGGGCGGCTGTTGCAGGGTCATAAAGCGGATTAACTGGTGTATATTCTCCTGTTAATGGGTCAAGGCTTTCGCCTAATGAGCCTGTTCCTTCCAATAATGTCCACATACCTCCGCCTGCTGTGCCGTATAAATATTCGCTAAAATTAAATGGAGTCTTACTTACTCCACACCATTCTTCAGGTGCATCTAGTGTAAATGCTGGTTGTAAAAGGACGGTTAAAATAGCTGTTCCTTCATTGTAGCAGTTTTCACTTCCTGCACTGCCTAAACTGTAAGTAATGTCAAATGTGCCAGCCTCATTAATGGTTAAAATATTGCTGCTGATAACACCTGAACCACTACCGCCTGTAATGCTAAAGTTGCCTCCTGAAACTGTTGTTGGCGTAAATAAATTATTTAAATTATACACCTCTGGCACTCCTGCAATACAAACCGTCACATCTTCTAAAGCTACTTCTGCATCTGTTACTGCATCCAATACCAAGATATTTTGAGTCAATGCCCCCTCACAAGGTTGCTCCCCAACTGTATAGGTAACCGAATAGCTACCTTCACCAACTGCTGTGGGATCGAAAGAGTAAGTTCCATCACCATCATCTGCTACACCATCGCCACTCCATATGCCTCCGCTGGTATTGGTGGCTAAATCTTCTAGGTTGATGACACTGCTATTTTCGCAAACAGGGGATGGATTCTCCCATGTGGCATCTCCACCTTCGGTAATTTCAATTACTTGCCTACCTGTATTGGTACAAATGATAGTTCCTGTGCTACTGCCATCTTCTGTAAAGGATACCGAATATTCAATCGTAATCAAACCTAAATAGCTAGATGGATCAAAAGCGGTTGCATCGGTGATGGTGCTTACTGGTAGGGGTGCGATGACTTGCCACTCGGTAAAATGCCCTTCACTTTCAGAAGTTATATAGGTGGTCAAATCTATGGTGCCACCGTCTCGACAGAAAGAAGATGGACCGTCCCATGCTGATTCTGGGCAGCAACTTGGAATTTCTATTTGGTATACTTCTGGTGTACATGGATTCGCTGCGCCGCCACTCACTTGGATAGGTAGCATCTGTCCCACATTATCAGGGGTGACAATATAGGTAGATGGCGTAATGACATCATCGGGACAGGCTGGAATAAATACCGTTGTGCAATTGCCATTCTCCGCTAATACGGTGGAGGTTGTTGGCATTTCTGGAATAGGGAAAATGCTTAATTCTGTTACGGCTACGGGCGCGCAAGGCTCTGGAAATGGGCTAATATCTCCTAAGTAAGCATAAATAATAAAGGTCTTAGGGTCACAGTCTACTGCTTTATCTTCTTCGGCAAAGGCTGCACCAGTTAATTGCGCTACAAATGGGCCGTCTCCTGTGCCACTTAGGTCTGTAACCATAGCAGAACTATTGCCTTCAAATTCGGTTAATTCTCCACCATTGTAAGGATCAACGCTGGTATTGCCTTCTGCATAGCCAAATACAATTTGGCTGCCTAGTGCAATGTTGTTGTTAAAGTAGGCTGTTACAGATATGGAATCTGTGGTTTCACAAATTGCGGAACCTGCCGTTTCGCTCACTGCCACATCTTCAATGTATGGACAATCATTGCAATTTACTATTTCCACTATCTCTTGCCATGTACTCACACAATCAACTCCGTTTTCGCTAAAAGTTTCGCTTAATTGAACACTTACACTGCCTAGACCTGTTGGGGTAAATGCACTGCCATCACTCGCAACGGTTGCTGGCCCTGATAAGACCGTCCATTCGCGAACAGGGCCACCATCGGTTGCATAAGTATCGTTGGTACTGGTTAAATAATCATTTAAATCATAAACAATCACATTGCCTTCTAAATCTTTTTCACATAAAGAAAATGGTAGGTCAAAAGAAGCATCAGGCTGTTCAATAATGGTCAATATCGCGGTATTGCTATCTACGCAATCGCCACCGTTGGGATCGTATCCTACGGTATATTCAATCTCGACAATAATTGGGAAATCGCTATTCTGCTCATAGCTTAAAATATCGCCGCTAATTGAGCCATTGCCACTGGTAAAGCCACCGCTACCAATGGTAAAAATACCACCGGGAGTTGTAATGCCATCTGTAAATAAGGCAGTTAGGTCAAATTGGCCATCACCGCCACAGACTGTTGCATCATCTATTGCAGCATTAACGGACAGGTCTATACAAATTTGTTTTTCTAACTCTTGAACACAGTTTGGATAACCAACTTCTACTTTTACCAAAATACATAAAGGAAAATCGGCTGGATTGTTAATGTCTATAACAGGACTGCCATTACTAATTGCATCGGCGTTGTAATCTGTAATTGCATCCATCGGGTTGAAAGTTGCACTACCTGTTCCATCACCGATATTACCACCTGAACCACTATTATTGCCATCATTTAAATCATTCACCCCGTAGCCTATCCAGTTAATAAAGAAATCTTCTTCATCTACTGTGCCATCTGGGTCAAAAGTAGGTTCTAAATTTTCCCATAATAATAAAATATTATCTATATCATCCAGTGTCAAACTTGCATCTTCCCCATCTATACACATAGCTGTAGGGGCAAAAAATGCAGGGTCTAAAGTTGGATAAATTGTTACAATTTGGTCGGTACAAACAATACAATTATCCTTACATTCTTCACTATTTGCATCATTTTGACAATTAGGATCATTCGGATTTTGGTAATTTGGTTCATTACCATATTCAATACAGTAAGTAACCGTATGTTGACCAGGGCCGGCCCAGAAGGGATCAAAAGTAGCTGTGCCATCGCCATTGTCTACTAAACCACTACCCGATAAACTACCGTTTGGTGCAGGAGTACCATCAAAATACCACTCCCCTATTCTATCCCCTTGATAGGCTGCCTCAAAAATAGAAGCATCAAAGAGTGGATTTGGTGGGTCATCGGTGCAGTAAATACCGTCTAGTCCTGTAAAGGCTGGCTCAGGCTCATTACAGCTACCATTTATCACATGACTACAACCTGCGTCATCGGTAATGGTTACTGACCAAGGCTGGCCATCAACGACTCGGATGCTAATGGTCTCGCCTAATGCGGCGGTACCTGAGCTTTCTCCTGCGCCGTCACTCACTCCACCAGACAATTGCCAGTTGTAATTCGCGCTAATGTTGTGTTCTGTTAGAAAATCGGCAACGCTCTGTCCGCCTATGTCATAGGCACTTGGTGCGCCACCGCCATTGAAGGTAATACCTACCAAAAATTCGCTATCTGTACCATCAGTGCCATTGTTTGTACATTGACAAAAATCACTGGTCACATCTATGGAATCTAACAAAATAAATGGTTGGAAAGAGGTTTCATCTAAACAACTAGCATCATTGATAACAGCAGTCGGGCCGTTATCCCAAACAGTACCCACCATATACCAAATGGTATTGGTTGGATAAGTGCCATCATTGTTGATGACTACTTGCGGAATTACTGGATTATTTACATTAATATTATCCGTAATATAGCTATCAATGGCTGCTGGAATATTGATATATGGGTTATAATTAGGATTTCCACTAATGAAAATTCCATAAGCGCCCAAGCCATCGCCATCATCATCAGGTAGTACTACATTGCCCTCTGGTACCACATCGGCGGTAAAGGAGCCATCAGCACAAATGATGTTGTTATCTAAATTTATATCCTGAGCCTCCGCACAAGTCTCACATGGAAACGCATCTATATTGACCACTTCTTGCCAAGTATGGCTACACTCCACTCCATTTTCACTAAAAGTCTCTGTCATAGATACCAATACCTCTCCTGTACCTGTTGGGTCAAAGTCCGTTCCATCTGGATTCAGCGTTGCAGCACCAGATACAACTGTCCAAACTCTATCAGGACCGCCACGAGTAGAATATAAATTATCTGTACTGGTCAAGTAATCATTGAGGTCGTAGGTAATATTATTACCTGTAGGGTCTAATTCACAGAAGCTAGTCGGCAAGTCAAAAGCTGCATCAGGTTGTTCTATGATGGTTAAGGTTACTGTTACTGCATCACCACAACCATTGGCATCATCAAATGGTGGAATACCGACAGTATAAGTGACCTCTACCTCAATTGGAAATGAATCGTCAGCTATATAGGTGAGTATATCGCCGCTAACTGTACCTGTATTTACCGTAAATGTTCCGCCTAATGTGGTTACGCCATCAATCCATAAAGCGGTTAAATCAAATTGACCGCCTGATGCTTCACAAACCGTAGCAGGATTAATGGTTGCATCAACTTGGTCTATCACCTCAATCAAATGCGTTTCACATTGCTGACAAGCTCCCTCACCAATACAGTAAGTTACTGCATTTAAACCAATATTTGCCTGTGCTGGATCAAAGGCAAAACCACTAGGACAGGTTGGATCAACAATTACCCCTGTACCAGACCAGTCGTAAGGTGTAGTTGGATTAGTAGGGGCTACATCTGGCTCAAGGCAAATAGGAGCATCTGTCACACAAACGGGCGTGGTAGGAGTCCAACTTGGATCGCCTGCTTCTAGGATGCTCAAATATTGTGTCCAACTAAAAGTACATTCGGGATTATTGGCATCCGCAGGAATGATTTCGGTATAAGTAATCGTATAATCTCCTGCCCCTAAGCCCAATAAATCAATAGAATAATCTGTTCCAACGGCAACACTTCCACCATTAATAAATACCTCGCCATTGGCTAAGTTTTCATTTTCCAAAAAGTTAGAAATATTTTGTGGAAAATCTCCATCATCAATACATGCTGTCTCTGGCATATCAAAACTAAAGGCTGGAACGTCTATAATCGTGATTGTTGCAAGGGCAAAATCAAAACATTGACCTCCAACATCGGGATCACCTATGGTATAGTTCACCGTGTATTGACCGGGTTCAGGATAAGTTAAAATATCCCCTTCTACAGTTGCCGCTGTGCCATTAGGGACAAATGTAAAAATACCGCCTTCTGTTGTTGTTCCCGGTATAAACAAGCTGGTCAAATCAAATTGCCCATCTTCATCAAAACATGCTGTGTAGTCACTGTTAATCGTTGCATCTACTTGTTCTAATACTTCAATCAATAAAGACATACTTGCCGTACATCCCTCATCTGTATTGATAGTATAGGTTATGGTATAGGTACCAGGAGTAGAAGAATTAAAAATAGCTGAACCATCATTTGCGACTGGGTCTACCACTCCTTCCCCTGTAAACTCGCCATTTTGGTTACCTGTTGCGGTAAGGATTACGTTTAAACCAGGACAAACGGGATTAGGATCAGCAGTGAAAGTTGGATCAAGAGCTGTTGCCGTTTCTATGATGGTTAAAATATGACATGTTTGCTCTACGCAGTCCTGTGGGCCGGTGCCATTACATGCTGGATTGGTTATTGTTTCTTCTAAACAAATACCTACTGTACCTGCTGAAACAATCGTTACGAATCCTGTTGCTACATCTACTGTTGCAATTGTTGGATCCGTACTTGTCCATACTTCGGCGGCTGGTGTAGTATAAATTGGGCTGTTAATAATAGGAACGAGTACATTGCCTATTGTTCCATCCCAGCAAGCTTCCTCTGCGAGATCAAAATCTGGTTGAGGCTGTTCGCTGATATAAACAAATGCACTGCCCGGCGGAACTGGATTACAGGCATCCGCATCTGTGGCTGTAAATTCATAACTAACTTCATAACAACCTGGGGCTGTGTAAACCAATTCTTCTCCAACAATTGAACCTGTTGCGCCTCCACTTACATAAGTATAGGTACCACCTTCTGATGCGCCAGGGAAAAGTGAAATAATGCTGACACTCCCAGAAGCAGAAACCGAACATTCGATGTGTAAATCCGTTGGCGTACCAATGCTTGGCTGTTCTTGTACTTCTATAGATAAAGACATCGTAGCGGTACAACCTTCACCACTATTTACGGTATAAGTTACTGTATAAATACCGGGAGTAGTGGAATTAAAAATAGCTGTCCCATCATTTGGTGTGGCATCGGTTACTCCTTCGCCTGTAAACTCGCCATTTTGATCACCTGTTGCGGTTAAAACAACATCTACGCCTTGACAAACAGGATTTGGAACAGCCGTAAAAGTTGGATCAAGGGCAGTTCCCGTTTCTACAATGGTTAAAGTATGACAGCTTTCCTCTACACAATCTTGTGGCCCTGTAGCATTACAAACTGGGTTTGTGATCGTTTCTTCTAAACAAATATCCACTGTACCTGCCGAAACAATGGTCACCACGCCTGTAGCTGCATCTACCGTTGCTACGGCGGTATTGGAACTTGTCCATACTTCGGCGGCGGCGGTAGTATATTCTGGGCTGTTAATGATTGGTGTTAAGGTATTGCCTGCGGTGCCATCCCAACAAACTTCTTCCGCTAAATCAAAGCTTGGTTGTGGTTCTTCACTTACATAAACAAATGCGCTGCCTGCTGCTACTGCTACACAAGCATCGGCATCGGTAGCTGTAAATTCATAACTAATTTCATAACAACCTGCGGCAGTATATACCAATTCTCCACCAACAATTGAACCCGTTGCGCCACCACTGACATAAGTATAGGTGCCACCTTCGGAAGCTCCGGGGAAAAGAGAGGCAATGCTGACACTTCCAGAAGCGGAAATCGAACATTCTACATGTAAATCAGTTGGCGTGCCAATGGTAGGTTGCTCTTGCACTTCTATGGATAAAGACATAGTAGCGGTACAACCTTCACCACTATTTACGGTATAAGTTACTGTATAAATACCGGGAGTAGTGGAATTAAAAATAGCTGTTCCATCATTTGGTGTGGCATCGGTTACTCCTTCGCCTGTAAACTCGCCATTCTGATCGCCTGTTGCTGTTAAAACAACATCTACACCTTGACAAACAGGGTTTGGAACAGCCGTAAAAGTTGGATCAAGGGCAGTTCCTGTTTCTATAATGGTTACTGTATGACAACTTTCTTCTACACAATCTTGTGGACCAGTAGCATTACAAGCTGGGTTTGTGATCGTTTCTTCTAAACAAATATCCACTGTACCTGCTGCAACAATGGTCACCACGCCTGTAGCTGCATCTACCGTTGCTACGGCAGTATTGGAACTTGTCCATACTTCGGCGGCGGCGGTAGTATACTCTGGGCTGTTGATGATTGGCGTTAAGGTATTGCCTGCGGTGCCGTCCCAACAAACTTCTTCCGCTAAATCAAAGCTTGGTTGTGGTTCTTCACTTACATAAACAAATGCGCTGCCTGCTGCTACTGCTACACAAGCATCGGCATCGGTAGCTGTAAATTCATAACTAATTTCATAACAACCTGCGGCAGTATATACTAATTCTCCACCAACGATTGAACCTGTTGCGCCACCGCTAACATAAGTATAGGTGCCGCCTTCTGATGCGCCGGGGAAAAGAGAGGCAATACTGACACTTCCAGAAGCAGAAATCGAACATTCGATGTGTAAATCAGTCGGTGTGCCAATGCTTGGCTGTTCTTGTACTTCAATGGCAATAGACATAGTAGCCGTACAACCTTCACTGCTATTTACGGTATAATTTACGGTATAAATACCGGGAGTAGTGGAGTTAAAAATAGCTGTTCCATCATTTGGTGTAGCATCCGTTACCCCTTCTCCTGTAAACTCGCCATTTTGGTTGCCTGTTGCGGTGATTGTTACGTCTACTCCTGCACAAACAGGATTTGGTGTTGCGGTAATAGTTGCATCTATGGCAGCAGTCTCAACAACGGTTAAGGTATGACAGGTTTCATTAATACAATCTTGCGGTCCTGTGCCATTACATGTCGCATTGGTTATTGTTTCTTCTAAACAAATTTCCACGACACCAGCTCCAACAATAGTAACGACTCCTGTAGCGTCTACCGTAGCAACTGCTACATCGGAAGTTGACCATACCTCTGTAGCGGCGGTGATGTAATCGTAGCTATTTACCAAGGCAGTTATGGTATTACCTGCTGTTCCATCCCAACAATATTCTTCTCCTAAATCAAAACTAGGTTCAGGGCGTTCACTCACATAAACAAAGGCACTGCCTGCTGCCACTGCTGCACAAGCATCGGCATCGGTAGCGGTGAACTCATAGCTGATTTCGTAACAACCGGGAGCAGTATAAACAAAAGCTCCTCCTACAATGGAACCTGTTGCTCCTCCACTAACATAAGTATAAGTACCCCCTAAATCAGCATCAGGGAATAAAGAGCTTAAACTTACATTGCCAGAATAAGCACCATAACATTCTATATGTACATCGGTTGGTGTGCCAATGCTTGGTTGTTCTTGTACCTCAATGCCAATAGACATTGTTGCTGTACAGCCTTCTCCTGCATTAACCGTATAGGTAACTGTATAAGTACCCGGAGTTGCTGAATTGAAAATGGCTGTTCCATCATTTGCGGTAGCATCCGTTACGCCAATACCTGTAAATTCACCGTTTTGATTGCCTGTTGCAGTTATGGTGACATCTGTACCAGCACAAACAGGATTTGGTGTTGCGGTAATGGTTGGGTCTAAAGTGGAGGTATCAAAAATGCTTAAAGTATGGCAAGTTTCCTCTATACAATCTTGTGGACCTGTGCCATTACATGCCACATTAGTAATGGTTTCTTGTAAGCAAATATCCACTGCCCCAGCAGCGACTACGGTTACCACACCTGTAGCTGCATCAACTGTTGCTACGCCAGTGGCTGAACTTGTCCAAGCTTGTGTTGCTGCGGTGGTATAAGTTGGACTGCTAACGATTGGCGTTAAGGTATTGCCTGCGGTGCCGTCCCAACAGTATTCTTCTGCCAGATCAAAACTTGGTTGTGGTTGTTCACTTACATAAACAAATGCGCTACCTGCTGCTACTGCATTACAAGTACTTACTGCAAATTCATAACTAATTTCATAGCAACCAGCAGCCGTATAAACTAAAGCACCACCAACAACGCTACCCGTTGCGCCTCCACTTACATAGGTATAAGTTCCTCCTTCATCTGCACCGGGGAATAAAGCACTTAAACTAATGCTTCCAGTTGATGAAATCGAACATTCTAAGTGAAAATCGGTAGGTGTACCGATAGTTGGTTGCTCTAAAACTTCAATGGTGGAGCAATAAGTTCGCGCACAAATATCTGTTCCAACTTCTACACAAACCGTATAAACGCCGGGAGTAGCAGGATTAAAAGAACCACTTCCATCGCCATTATCTGTTACATTATTGCCTGCTTGTGCATACCATTCTACAATATCACCTTCATTTCCAGCACCTGTATATGCGGTCACTTCTGCAATGGCATCTAATGTTAAATCAATAGCGGCATCACCTTCACAGGCAATTGCTGCTAGGGCAAATGTTGGATCAATAGATGGGTAAATTTCTATGATTTCATATAAACAATAGCCATGACAAGGATCGTCTTCATCTGGAGTATCATCAATGCAATATTGAATGAAAAAGACTCCAGCATTGGCATTAGTTACTGTTTGTGGGTCAACCGTTAAAGTTCCATCTCCATTATCTGTAAAACCTGTAGTGGTAGTAATAGTCAAGCCTTCATCCGTATAAACGGTATAAGTACCAATCACATCATCAGGGCTGCTACCATCGGCTGGTGGAATACCATAAGGATTTGCATCAATAAACCCACGAGAATCGTAGATAATAAACTCATCGTCAGAGGTACAAATCGGCGATTGCCAACCCGTAAGAGAAGCGGTACAAGGAGGCGGTGTACATTCAATGATCGCAATATACTCTGTATGTGTGGTCATTGGGCAAGTTGTTCCCGGTGGGTCGTCAGAGGTGAAAGTAATGGAACAAATAGTGCCTTCTGCAACGGCTGTTGGATCAACAACCCCTGCTGCGGTAATTAAACCTGCACAATTAGAAGTCCATGTTCCTGTTCCTTGTACATTTGGGTCTTCCAAATAATTGTTCATATCCAGCAAATTGGTAGCCTCTTCATCAGAGCAGATGAAACTTGGGCTATCCCAATAAGGATTTGGCAAGAAGCGAACAGTTAAAGTACCCGTATCTTGAGTATCACAACCATCGTTATCATTGACCGAATCATCGCCTCCTGTTGTATCGTCATTTACACCGGGGGTATTAATTTGGTAAGACATTTGGAAAGTACCACTTTGAGTTCCAGAACCATGCGCTGTAGGTAAGTCAGCAATATCATCAATAAACAAAATATGGTTACCATCAACGCTACCTGTGCCAGAACCGCCATACTGTGTAAAAGTACCGCCAACATCTGTTGGGTTTAGTGTGTTACTACTAAACATATGCGTAAGGTCTATATAAGCAGGGAGTTCTGTGATACAAACTTCCTCATCTGTAATAATAGCTGTAGTAGTTTCTTTTACTGTAATGGTTTCGCAGTGCGTTTCTCTACATCCAGCCAAGCCAACATCTGCACAAATAGTATAGACACCGGGGATAGGATCACCACCTTGAATCGGGACATTAAAAATAGCTGTACCATCGCCATTATCTGTTACCCCATTACTTGTGCCAGCAGTACCAGAACCATTATTTTCATTCCAAACAATTACATCACCTAAAGTAAGGCCTGTAGGCAAATCTCCAGCCAAAGGTGGATTATCCAAAGCAAGGTTTATACTAGCCGTTGCTCCACCTGCTTCCTCACAAATACAAATCGGCAAAGTGAAAGTAGGGTCAAAGGATGGATTTTCTAAAGGCACTGTAACAGTTACAGGAGCACAAGGATTGCCAGAACCGCCATGAATGGTTACCGAAGTAGAAGCTCCCACTTGATCTAAATGCACAAACTCTGGGTCTACCACCATATTAGGACATTCAGGCTCAAAGCGTGCGATACAGCCCTCATAAGTAACTGTTATGGTATTGTGATCTGCTGGCTCAGGCCAAACGGTAATGACATCCGATACAAATGGATGACAACCATTTGCTAACCCTAAATTATCTGCAACAGCT
This sequence comes from Bacteroidota bacterium, assembly GCA_020631155.1. Classification (GTDB taxonomy): domain Bacteria; phylum Bacteroidota; class Bacteroidia; order Chitinophagales; family UBA2359; genus JAHDHV01. The sequence continues at coordinate 18,479 of JAHDHV010000015.1, forward strand.
TCGTCTAAAAATGAATAAACGACCCTTTGTTCTGGTTCACATCCACCACCATGAGGAGGTAAAGTAACAAGGCTAAGTAATTCATAGTCACATTCTACTTGATTACCTGTTGTACCTCCATGGTCTGTTGCAGGACCATCTACAATTACAACGCCGGTAGTCAAGTAAGGATTAGATGGAAAAGACCCTGGTGTACTATCCCATCCAAATAATACTAAATCCTGATCAAAAGGAGCACCACTACAATCGGGGTCTACAAAGTCACGCAGTTGTTGACTTACTGAAACCCCCAGCCAAAATGCCTCCCCGTCACAAACATCATCCTTAGCAGGATTCAGATCAATTAATAAATCGGAGCTAGTAACCGTACATTCTACATCATAAGTTACGGTAACACAACTTACAGCAAAAGTGCCATTAGTAACTGGGGAAGTTAGTGGAATGGTAGGAGTAACAGTTGGTCCAATCTGTTGCTCATCATCATTGAGCAGCGTATCACAACAATCATAATTACAACGACTACCTCTATCATCTTCCCATGCTTCAAAACTGAGAGTAGTACTTTGGGCACAGCCTTCAAAAACGATCTCATTGTAATTTCGGGTGCCTGTACCTCCATCGGCTGTAAAGCAAGTACCACCCAAAAGAACTGTAAATTCTTCATTTCCTATTTCTCCACTGTCCAAACAGCTTCCATAATTAATTGCTGTTACCCTTATCACCTGATCACATTGGCAAACAGGGCATTGTGCTTGTGCTTGTTGATGCGTAATTAATAGCTGTGCTATAAGAGCTATTAGTATTACTACAAAATGTGTAAAAGTTGCTTTTTTCATAATGCTTTTTTATTTAATTATGCTATGTAGAGAATATCATAAATAAAAATAAATATTATTTTCAGTAAAAAAAAAGAACAGAGTTGCTGAGGTAGCAATTAAAAGCTTAGAGTTGGAAAAAAATTTTACAAAAATTCATCTAATAGGAGAACAGGAGAGTCTTTAATGATAGGTTCATTAAAACTTTTGAGCAAAGTATTTAAAATACCTTTTGTTAAAAAACCTACAACATTACTTATACAAGTATATTTATCTATTTAGGGTGAAAAGTAGCATTTTTTATTTTGGTATCCAACCAAATTGACAATTCTTTTTTAATCAGGTATAACTATCTTTCTTTTTTTGCAAAAAAATGATACAATATTTCTTGACAATTCTTTGTTATGTTTTCCATGCTACACTTGACAATGGTATATTAAGGATATAGTTGACATTACTCCCAATACTTTAATTTTAACATTGCTTTTTGGCTATTTAGCTGTTAGAAATCAGCGACTAAAGCTCATAAACTGGTAATAATCAATTGTTTCTAAGTTTTCCAATGAAGCTAATTTATTGATTATCAAATATTTATAAAAACAACAACGACTAAACTCTTCGTTACACAAATTATTAAAAAAGAAAACCGCCATAAAAAAATGCCTAGTCACAAATCCCCAATCTACGAATCAACGCCCTGCACAGTGATAATTTAATCAACGTTTTTGAATGGAAAGAAAAGTCTAATGTACCACTATCAAGACAACTATAATTGTATTTTTATTTTAATCTAAATATAATCATTCTAATCTTTATTAAAATCTCTTTTTCGCTTTTTATTCAAAGTTCAAATACTAAAATCTCCATCTAATTAGCTAATAATCAATACTTTATAAGACATTCTCTTTCAAATTTTAAGCTACAAAAATAACAGCTATCCTCTAATACATTTCATTTAAACAAATAAGCATAAAAAATGGGTAGCATTTTTACCTAAGCAAAAACACTACCCATTTCATTTAAAAGATAGATTTATAAAAATAGCAATCTTATAGAGTCAAATTCTATTCTGCATTATCTCCGCTAGGAGCTGCACCTTTATTGCCGCCACCTCTACGAGTTCTTCTTCTTCTACGTTTGCCTCCTGTCTTAGTAGTTTTTAACATACCTTCATTATAGTCTACTAACTCAATGAAGCACATTTCAGCACTATCACCTTGGCGAAAGCCAGTTTTTAAAATTCGCGTATAGCCTCCTGGACGATTTCCAATTTTTTCAGCAATATCACCGAATAACTCTTTGATGGCCTCTTTATTTTGCAAATACTTGAATACCATTCTTCTTGAATGTGTGGTATCTGTTTTAGCTCTTGTTAATAAAGGTTCAATATACTTTCTAAGAGCCTTTGCCTTAGCTAAAGTTGTGTTAATTCGCTTGTGTTGAATAAGCGAATTGGCCATATTAGACAACATTGCCTTGCGATGTGATGCTGTTCTACCTAAGTGATTAATTTTCTTATTATGTCTCATGATGACTCTACTCTACTATCTAATGTTGTTGTTATAATTAAAGTGCTATAAGTACTTAGACATAAGATATAAGACTTGAGATAATTAATTTATTATCAATGACATATACCAAGTTCAAATGTCATTTAATTTTGTCTAATTACTTATAATAAGGGGTTTCAATATTTATGTTGATGAGACTACTTAAAGCCTTAATCTTCATCTAATTTATACTTGGAAATATCCATGCCGAAGGTTAATCCTTTTTCATTAATAAGGCTTTCAATTTCCATTAATGATTTTTTACCAAAGTTTCTGAATTTGATCAACGCATTGGTATCGTATTGTACTAATTCAGAAAGGGTATTAATTTTTGCAGCTTTCAAGCAGTTATAAGCTCTTACAGAAAGGTCTAAATCTTCCAAAGGCGTTTTTAGAAGCTTACGCATATGCAAGATGTGTTCGTCCACTATATCTTCATCCTCATCAGACTTCACATCGAAGGTAATGTTTTCATCAGAAATCAGCATCAAGTGTTGAATCAAAATCTTTGCTGCCTCTTTAATGGCATCCTCTGGATGGATGGTACCATCTGTTTTAATTTCTACAAATAGCTTTTCGTAGTCCGTGCGCTGTTCTACTCGCGTATTTTCGATGCTATATTTTACATTTCGAATAGGCGTGAAAATAGAATCAATTGGAATTAATCCATTGATAGATTCTTTGGGTTTATTTTCTTCGGCAGGCACATACCCTCTCCCTCTAGCAACAGTTAGCTCTAAGTCGAGATTTACCCAATCCTCCATATTACAGATAATCAAATCGGGATTGGTAATTTTGAAAGAAGCAGTATGTTTTTCAATATCTCCTGCTCTGAATGTAGTTGAATTTTTAATAGACACAAAAACTTTCTCTTGGTCTAAGTCGTCATCCTTTACGACTTTTTTGAAGCGCACCTGCTTCAAATTGAGGATGATTTCTGTAACATCTTCCAAAACGCCTTTGATGGTAGAAAATTCATGGCTTACCCCTGTAATTTTTACTGCAGTAATCGCATGACCTTCCAAAGACGATAAAAGCACTCGCCGCAAGGCATTACCTACCGTAACTCCAAAGCCGGGCTCTAAAGGTCTGAATTCAAATAGACCTTCAAAGTCAGTTGTCTTTTGAGCAATGATCTTGTCTGGCTTGTGGAATGTTAAAAGACCCATATATATTTGGTTATTTTTTATTGAACAGATAGAAAATTAATCAACAGGAAAAATACTTTGCCATTACAAGAATCTAGTAATAAAGGTTAACAAATTGTTTTATTGGCTAGATGCTTATTTAGTCGGCTAGATAGACAATTTGATTGCAAGAAAAAAACCTAAATACTGTGCCAAAATATTTTAACAATAACAAATTTTCATAGATTCCACATCGAAAACTCATTATCTTTTTTTTTGCCTAAGTAATTAGCACTTAACTTGCTTGATAATAGTAGTAGTTAAATTTAGCAAGGGAAGGCAAAAATAACATTTGCCTTTTGTATCTAAATCAAGATACATTAATGTAATGCTATTACTTAGAGTAAAGTTCTACAATCAACTGTTCTTTGATGTTTTCTGGAATTTCTTCTCTTTCGGGAACGGTTAAGAAGGTTCCTTGTTGAGATTCAGGATTCCAATCTACCCAAGCAAATTTTTTGCCTTTTCCAGCTAATGACTGTGCAATTACCTCCAAGTTTTTTGATTTTGGTCGGATACCTACTACATCTCCAGCTCGCAAGCTCGTAGAAGGAATATTATTTACCCTTCCGTTCAAAGTAATGTGTTTATGAGATACCAATTGTCGAGCTGCCCTACGAGTAGGTGCTAATCCCATACGGAAAACCACATTATCTAAACGGGACTCTAGCAACTGCAATAAGATTGTACCTGTGATTCCATCCTTACGGCTTGCCTTTTTGAATAAGTTGCGAAACTGTCGCTCTAAAACACCATAAGTATATTTAGCCTTCTGCTTCTCTTTTAGCTGCAGGGCATATTCCTTAGGCATTTTTCTTCTCTTAGAAGGTCCGTGTTGTCCTGGTGGATATTGCTTTTTTTCAAAAGCCTTGTCGTAGCCGAAGATGGCTTCTCCAAATTTTCTTGCAATTTTAGATTTTGGGCCTGTATATCTTGCCATATCTAACTATTCTAAAAATTTAATATTTTTTTAAAAAAAAGATAACAAACGCATATTAAGTACTGAGTACTAATTAATTGTGCACAATTTTGTTCTAAAATATTGACATTCATTATTTTACTCAAACAGAGAGTGCCATTTAATTATTGTAGCGTACTTATACCCTTCTGCGTTTAGGTGGTCGGCATCCGTTGTGTGGAAGTGGCGTAACATCTCTAATTACTGTAACATCAATGCCTGAGGTTGTAATAGCACGTATTGCTGCTTCACGCCCCGAACCTGGTCCTTTTACAAACACCTCTACTCGCTTCAAGCCTGCATCAGCCGCTACTTTGGCAGCGTCACTTGCTGCGATTTGCGCTGCATAAGGTGTATTTTTTTTAGAACCTCTAAAGCCTGCTTTACCTGCCGAAGCCCAAGAAATAACCTGACCTGCTTCGTTGGTAAATGATATTAAGATATTGTTGAAACTAGATTTTATATATGCTCTACCATCTGCACTAACGCGCACTATCCGTTTCTTAACAACTTTTCTTCCTCGTCTTGATTTTGCCATGCTTGATATTAAAAATTGTTGGGTTTTTGAATTGCTTTGGAGTTTGAAAGCTTGTAAAGTTACAAAGTAATAAGGTTTTCATTTTTTTATAAAACTTAAAACCAATACCTAGTATTTTACTAAAAAAACATAAGTGTTTAGACATAAAAGATGTAGCGCAAAATCTGACATATTCAACTTATTATCAAAAACTTACAACTAACTCAATATTGTCTACTCTTAGTTCAAACTCTAAAATTATTGAAATTTACCTGCTTTGGCAAATTGTTTACTTTCCGATAATGTCAAATAGAAAGTTAAACAATTGACTGCTCTATCTAGGTGCTTTCTTTTTACCTGCAACGGTTTTCTTCTTACCTTTTCTCGTTCTAGCGTTGGTTTGTGTATTTTGTCCTCGAACCGGCAAGCCTTTTCTGTGACGAATACCTCTATAACAGCCAATGTCCATCAATCGCTTAATGTTCATTTGTACTTCTGAGCGCAACTCCCCTTCTACAGTATACTCTCCGATGGTTGTCCTAAGTTTGGTAATTTCCGAATCGGACAAATCTTTGATTTTCTTGCTATGAGGAATTTCTGCTTGATCGAGAATTTTTTTCGCTCGTGTGCGTCCAATGCCATAGATATAGGTCAAAGCAATTGAACTACTTTTAAATCTAGGTAAATCAACTCCTGATATACGTGCCATAGTCTAACCTTGTCTTTGTTTAAATTTGGGATTTTTTTTGTTGATAACATAAAGCTTCCCTTTTCGCTTTACGATCTTACAGTCAGCACTGCGTTTTTTTACGGATGCTCGAACTTTCATGATAATTGGATTTTCCCCTCATTAGTGAGGAGTATATTATTCGAATAATTAATTTGCTAAATGGATGATAGAGATTACAAATCAGCTATTAGATTTTGAATCTTCTATAACACAATCTATAATTGCCTAAGCATTTGTGTAAATACACTTCATGAATGGTCTTTATATACTCATCTTTACATGAATTGTATCTACCTATTTATATCTATAGGTAATTCTCCCCTTGGTTAAGTCATAAGGAGACATTTCAACAGCAACCTTATCACCGGGTAAAATTTTGATGTAGTACATTCGCATTTTACCAGCAATGTGGCTAATAATTTCATGGCCGTTTTCTAATCGTACTCGGAACTTTGCATTTCCCAAAGATTCGATAACTGTGCCGTCTTGTTTGATTAAATCTTGCTTTGCCATAGATTGTATTTAGGGTATTCTCCTTAGTTTTTTGACATAAAAAACACAATATAATTATTTTTGTTTGTTAACTAAGGATTTATAGATAAAAAAACATTAAAGTTTTATTAAATAAAAGGTTTTGTTTAAATCCGAGTGCAAATATCGGCTTTTTTACGCAATTTTTAAGAAATTTCTGTCAATTCTATGTTATTTTTTATCGCTTTTTCTAAATATTCAAAAGTAGACAGAATTTCTGCTTGTTTTTGCCGCACTGCCACGGTATGTTCAAAGTGTGCAGAAGGTGAGTCGTCTTTAGTAACTACTGTCCAACCATCTTCTAAACATTGCACTTCTTTTTTCCCCAAATTAATCATTGGCTCTATTGCTAGTACCAAACCGTTCAATAGCTTAATGCCTTTACCTCGTTTTCCATAGTTAGGTACTTCTGGCCCTTCGTGTAGTTGTCGCCCTACTCCATGCCCAACTAATTCGCGTACTACTCCATAGCCATGTTTGCGTTCAGCATGTTGTTGAATGGCAAAGCAAATATCCCCTAGTCGTTTTCCAACAACAGCCTGTTCTATTCCTTTGTATAAAGATTCTTTGGTTACTTCCAACAGCTTTTTGGTAGCTTCGTCTATTTCGCCCACACAATAGGTATAAGCAGAATCTCCATGAAATCCATTAGCAAATACCCCACAATCTATAGATACAATATCTCCACTTTTTAATTCATAATTGCTCGGCATCCCATGTACTACTTCACTATTAATAGACATGCAAAGTGTATGAGGGAAACCATTATACCCTTTGAAAGATGGGACTGCTTTATGGTCTTTGATGAACTCCTCTGCGAGTTTATCTAATAGACTAGTGCGTATGCCCGGACGAATACGCTCGGCTACTACTGCATGGGTTTTTCCAACCAATTCACAGCTATAGCGAATCGCTTCTATTTCGTCATCTGTTTTATAAAAAATATTTTTTTTGGAACCTTTACTACGCACAGGATTAAAATTTCTTACTATAGATAAAATATATTCGTAAATCATTAACAATATTTCTGTTTACAGAGTCTATTAAGCTATAAGACTTAGGTGTGTTTCATTTTCTTCCTAATACTTTCCTGATCAGTTGCTATTTGGATGTTTAGCTATTAGAAATTAGTAATGAAAAATTACTTTTTGACCTTTTCTGATAGTCTTATGTTTTTAATATTCTAAGGCATTATGACAGCTAAAGCTGTCGTTACACAAATTATTCAAAAAGAAATCAACTATCAAAAAAGTGTCGGAATACGAATCGCTAATCTACTAATCACCAATCCACGAGCTGTTAAAATAGCTACAAACTGTTTGGTGGAAAAATACAGTAGTATTTGAAACATACCAGCCATTGAAATAAGCACGAATTGTTAGATAGCAAAACTCAATATTTGAAGCATACCTAAAAAAAAATCTACTTGATTCACTATCTCAAGTCCATGTACTTAGCTTTCTTATAGACACAAAAGTTTCCTTTTCATACATAAAAAATTAAGTTGAAAAGGAAACTTTTTCTTTGTAAACGTTAGCGTTTTAATATTGTTTAGTTCGCTTATACACTTGCTCCGACAGCTTGACGGCCTCTCAGTTTGGCATTGCCTTTCATTAGTCCGTCATAATGTCTCATTAATAAGTGTCCTTCTATTTGTTGTAATGTATCTAACATTACTGCTACAATAATCAAAAGGGATGTTCCGCCATAAAAATCAGCAAACTGTCGGTTCACGCCTGCAAGGTTGGCAAAGGCTGGTAAGATGGCTACTAAGCCTAAGAAGATAGACCCTGGCAGGGTAATTTTCGACATAATATCATCAATAAAGTTGGCTGTTTTTCGTCCTGGTTTAACCCCTGGAATAAATCCACCGTTTCGCTTCATATCATCCGCCATTTGTGTTGGGTTGATGATTAAGGCGGTATAGAAATAGGTGAATAGGATTACCATGATAAAGAACGCAAAATTGTACCAGAAAGAAGTGTAAAATGAGCCACTTACGATGCTCTGCATAAAGCCCGAATCGGGGAAGAACTGCGCAACAAAAGATGGAATGAACATCAACGCTTGTGCAAAGATGATTGGCATTACTCCTGATGCGTTCACTTTTAGTGGAATAAATTGACGAACACCGCCATATTGTTTATTCCCTACAATTCTTTTAGCATATTGTACAGGTATCTTTCTTGTTCCTTGTACCAAAAGTACGGTTGCCATTACTACAGCTACTAGAATAGCGATTTCTACGACAAAAAATACAGCACCGCCGCCTGTTCCAGAGGCTAATTTAGAATCTAATTCTGCTAATAATGCGAATGGTAAACGAGCAATAATACCAATGGTAATTAATAAAGAGATACCATTTCCAATTCCTTTATCTGTAATTTTTTCACCCAACCACATACAAAATACTGTACCTGCGGTTAACACAACCATTGTAGATAAAGTGAATAAGAATAGGTTTTGCTCTACAATTGCTTGCCCTGCTACAGAATTTAAGAAAGTTACATAACCTACTGCTTGTACGGCTGTTACAACAATGGTGAGGTAGCGAGTCATCTGATTGATTTTTCGCCGCCCACTTTCGCCTTCTTTCTGTAGTTTTTGGAAATATGGAACTGCAAGTGTTAACAACTGCATGGCGATGGATGCCGAGATGTAAGGCATGATTCCAAGTGCCAATACTGAAGCTCTAGTAAAAGAGCCTCCCACAAACATATTTAAAAGACCTAATAGCCCTGATGTACCAGATGCGGCTAATTCGCTCAGTCCGTTAGGGTCTACACCAGGTAATACAACAAATGACCCAATTCTATAAATTAGAATTAAGCCAAGTGTAAATAAAATCCTGTTGCGAAGGTCTTCTATTTTAAAAATATTTTGTATCGTGGTAATAAGCTTCTTCATGATAATATTTATTGAGCGTTAGTTGCTGCGGATACACGCAGTTCCAACAACGTACTTGACAAGGTTTAGAAGGGGAAACAGTTCTAATTATTAATTCAGTTCATTCAAATAGATACGTTAACTTTGAGGTATATTAACCATCAAACTTATAATCTATTAGTAATTTTACAATAACAAATTAAACCACTATAGTTAGGGTTTTTACTTTGTACAAAGCAAAAACAATGTGGCTTTATGCTTCATTATTTCCGTATTACTTAAACAACATTAGCTGTTCCGCCAGCTTCTTCTATCGCTTTTCGAGCCGACTCACTATATGCGTGTACCGTAATGTTTAAAGCTCTTGTTAATTTTCCTCTGCCTAATATTTTTACCTTGTCTGTTCTTTTAACTAGATGCAATTCTCGCAACACATCAAAACTGATGTCTGTAAGGTCTCTTTTATCTGCTAATTTTTGTAGTGCATCTAGGTTCATGGCAATGTAATCAACGCGATTGATGTTCTTGAAACCACGTTTAGGCACTCGCATTTGAAGCGGTGTTTGTCCACCTTCATGATTTCTCTTGCGTGAATAACCTGAACGAGATTTTTGCCCTTTATGCCCTCTAGTTGCTGTTCCGCCACCGCCAGAGCCTTGCCCTCTTGCAATCCGCTTTCGCTTTTTAACAGAACCTTGAGCTGGTTTTAAATTACTTAATACACTCATTGTACTATATTAAATATATTCTACTTTTACTAAATGACTTACTTTAGCAACCATTCCTCTGATTTGAGGATTGTCTTCGTGCTCCACTGTTCGGTGCATTCTATGCAAACCTAGGGCTTCCATAGTTGCCTTCTGTCTTTTCGACTTACCAATGATGCTTTTTACTTGTGTGACTTTTATTTTGCTCATTGTTGTATATTTTTTTTGGGTTGGAAGGTTTAAGCTTAAAAAGTTGTAAAGTTTTTTACTGGAATAATTAAGAATAAAAACCCCATAAACAATTTCTGTCCGAACTTTAAATAGTTAAACTGTCCAAGTAACGGCATTTTCAGTAATACTCGAATTAAAAATTAGAGAACATATTCGCAATTCGTAATTCGGAACGAGTAATTCGTAATTCAGCCGCTTTTACCCATTAAATACTTTTTCCAAATCTACGCCTCTTTGCTTAGATACAGTAATAGAATTTCTTAAGGATGCTAAAGCGTTAATGGTTGCTTTTACTACATTGTGGGGATTGGAAGAACCAAGTGATTTTGCGATCACATCTGTTACACCAGCAAATTCTAACACCGCACGCATCGCGCCACCTGCGATCACGCCAGTACCTTTAGAGGCAGGTCGTATAATCACCTTTGCTGCGCCATATTTTCCGTGTTGCATATGTGGAATAGAACCTTTGTAAACAGGCACTTTGATGAGGTTTTTCATTGCATCATCGCGTCCTTTATCAATCGCTTCTGTTACCTCTCTTGCTTTTCCTAAGCCATGCCCTACGATGCCATCACTGTTCCCGACCACTACGATTGCGGAGAAACTAAATGTTCGCCCCCCTTTCGTTACCTTCGCCACACGATTAATGTTTACAACTTTGTGTTTTAGCTCTATATCGGCTGCTTTAACTTTTTTTACGTTAATATTTGCCATATTAATTTAGTGATTATATTGTTGTGATCTTTTTTCCTAGAATTGAAGTCCGCCTTCTCTTGCACCCTCAGCAAGATTTTTAACGCGACCATGATATAAATAACCGCTTCTATCAAAAACAATGGATTCAATTCCTTCGGATTGCGCTCGCTCTGCTATTAATTTACCTACTAACTTCGCTTCTTCTTGTTTAGATAAATTTTGCGAAGATATTGAAGCATCTTTAGAATTTGCAGTAGCTAAAGTAACGCCAGTAGCATCATCTACTAATTGAGCATAGATGTATTTATTGCTTCTAAATATAGATAATCGAGGACGTTCTGCCGTACCTGTCACTCTTTTGCGAATTTTATAGCGTATTTTCTGTCTTCTTAATGCTTTATTAACTGCCATTGTTTTTAGCTTATTTATATATCAAAGTTAGATGTAAGATAATCTATTTTCCAGAATTTCATTTACGAATTCAAACATCTTCTAAGTATACTATGATAGCAACTTGAACTAACTACCGTTATTATTTTGCGCTATATTTCATCAAAAAAATTAGCTATAGCTTAATACTACACTTATTTTTTTACCTCATACAATGCAAAATCATTTTGGCTTTACACATGATTCAATTTACTACTTTGTGTATTACTTAACTTTCTCTAACTACTTAAAAATAATTAATTTGTTTGATAATCCACCGAATAATGGAATTGCAATATGATATTTTACATATATCGCGGAAAAACTATTTACCTGCGGCTTTACCTGCTTTTCTTCGTAATACTTCCCCTTTAAATTTAATACCTTTCCCTTTGTATGGTTCAGGTTTTCTAAAAGAGCGAATTTTAGCTGCTACCTGCCCTATTAATTGCTTATCAATAGATTCAAGAGTAATCACTGGCGGCTTACCTTTTACGGTTTCTGTCTTCAAAGATATTTCAGAAGGAACAACAAAGTAAATAGGATGCGAAAAACCGACAGAAATTTTCAACAACTGACCTGCGCTTTCAGCACGATAACCTACCCCAACCAGTTCTAATTCTTTCTTGTAGCCACTAACAACACCTGTTACCATGTTGTTGAGAAGGGAACGATAAAGACCATGCATCGCTTTATGACGTTTTTGGTCTGTCGGCCGATTTATAGTAAGTGTACCGTCCTCTATAGACACTTCTAAGTCTCTATCAATTTTCTGTTTTAGCTCACCTTTAGGTCCTTTTACTGTTACAACATTACTTTTTTCTTCTACACTAACTGTAACAGCGGCAGGTATGGATATGGGAAGTTTTCCTATTCGAGACATGGTTTTATCATTTTTGGAACAATAGCTGCTAACAACTACTGCTTATTTATAAATTGTTCTAGCAACTTTGGCATGTTTCTTTTTTTTCTTAATACTTTATTTTTAAGCTTGCTATTTAGCTTTTAGTAATGACAAAACATACCAATTTATTTAGGGGGCTCACCCCAAAGGATTTGGTTTAGTAAATGCAGCAAATAACCTCACCACCTACATTTAATTCACGCGCCTTCTTGTCGGTAATCACCCCACTAGAAGTTGATATAATCGCGATTCCTAAACCATTTAATACTCTAGGCAATTCGTTTGCACCTGAATATCTACGTAAGCCGGGCTTACTGTATCTATATAATTTTCTGATTGCAGACTCTTTTGTAACAGGATCATATTTTAAAGCGATTCTGATTAAGCCTTGACCATTAGGAGTACTTTCAAATTTATATCTGAAAATATACCCTTGTTCGTATAGAATCTCTGTGATTCTTTTTTTCATATTAGAAGCAGGGATAGCCACAACTCTATGACCAGCCATGATTGCGTTTCTAATTCGTGTTAAATAGTCTGCAATACTATCTGTAACAATTCCCATTATATATATTTGATTATTTTAGGTTGCCTATTTTTTTAAGATAAGTTATTTCAGCTATCAGAAATTAGCCCTTAAACAATTCATTATTAATAATTTATGACAAACTCAACTGTCACTCTATTTTGTCTAGCTACTTTGCAATTAGAAACAAAACATAATCTGTTAAGTACTTGATTTTTAAGTGCCAATAACAAAACATTTATTTCATAACTTTTGCCTTATTTCTACCTCACCAATTTACTTATCTAAATAAAACTATTTACCAACTAGATTTCGTAACTCCTGGAATCTTGCCCATAGATGCCAATTCTCTAAATTTCACCCTTGAAATACCGAAGAATCGGATATACCCTCTTGGTCTACCTGTAATTTTACATCGGTTTCGGAGTCTCACTGGTGAAGCATTTTTAGGAATTTTATCTAATGCATCGTAGTCGCCTGCTTTCTTTAATGCTTTTCTTTTCTCAGCATATTTAGCAACCAAGCGTTCTCTTTTTCTCTGTCTGGCTATAATTGATTTTTTAGACATGTTTATTGCACTTTTACTGCGTTCTTAAATGGCATTCCCAATTCTTTTAGCAATGCATAAGCTTCATTATCAGTTGGAGCAGAAGTCACAAAAGTAATATCTAATCCGTTGATCTTATTGACTTTATCCAAAACAATTTCGGGAAAAATGATTTGCTCTGTCAAACCCATCGAATAGTTACCTCTACCATCAAAACTTTTATCGTTGATTCCTCTAAAGTCACGAATACGAGGCATCGCTACCGACACCAATCTATCTAGAAACTCCCACATACGTTCTCCTCTAAGCGTTACTCTTGCACCAATGGGCATTCCTTCTCTCAGTTTGAAGTTAGAAACTGACTTTTTAGCATAAGTTGGCACCGCTTTTTGTCCAGCGATTACTGACAATTCCTTGACAGAAGCATCCACCAATTTTTTATCGGCAGTAGCGGCACCCAATCCTTGATTTAAGCAAATCTTTTGCAATTTAGGTACTTGCATTACTGTGTCATAGTCGAATTGCTTCAACAACTTTGGTACGATTTCCTTTTCGTATTTTACTTTCAGCCGTGGTATGTATCCTTCCATTAGTCTATTACCTCCCCTGATTTTTTAGCATAACGAACAATTTTTCCATCTATCACTTTGCGCCCTATGCGAGTTGCTTCTCCCGTTTTGGGGTCAATCAACATGACATTTGAAAGTGGAATGGCCGCTTCTTTTTTGATAATGCCTCCCTCTTGATACTGTGCATTAGGCTTAGTATGCCGAGATATAATGTTTACTCCCTCAACAATTGCCTTTGCTTTTGCAGCATCTACAAAAAGTACACGCCCTTGATCTCCTCTATTATTTCCAGAAATGACAACAACAGTGTCGCCTTTCTTGATTTTATGTTTAGGTTTGAAGCGTTTTTTATTTTTTTTATTACTCATAGCTCAAATGGCTTAAATGTTTACAATACTTCTGGTGCTAGAGAAACAATTTTAGTATATCCTTTCTCTCTTAATTCACGCGCAACAGGTCCGAATATCCGCGTACCTCTAGGCTCTCCGACATTATTAATTAATACTACTGCATTATCATCAAAACAAATATAGGAGCCATCTTTACGTCTTACCTGTTTGCGAGTTCGTACAACTACAGCCCTAGAAATAGTACCTTTCTTTACACCACCTGCTGGCAATGAATCCTTTACTGTGACCACGATCTCATCTCCTACTGAGGCATATCTTCTTTTTGAGCCTCCTAACACTCTAATACACAGGGCTTCCTTAGCTCCACTATTATCGGCTACTCTTAGCCTCGATTCTTGTTGTATCATGATTCTGTTTAATTAAATATAAGTACCTAAGCAAGATAAAGTGCTCGGCACTTAAGTTGCCGAATAGCTGCTGAGTCCTTACTGTATAATCAAAATTGCTTGTTATTTAGCCTCTGAATATATTGCACAACAAACTGATTACTACAGTAGTTAATAATTCTATTTTTTTAGATACTAAAAGGATATTTTTACTATCCTCCTAACACATTAGTTGTAAAATTGCTTTTTGGCTATTTAGCCTTTTATAAATTAACTATAAGAGATTAGTAAATGACTAAACAATGAACTTGATACTTAATTAAAGCAGGAACTGGCTACATCTACAATTTACTAATCAGCTAATTATTAAATTAGATACAAACTTTTAGTTGAAGAACGCAGTATTTAGCACTTATCTAATTAAACAATACTTGAATTGGTTATGAATAGCTAATACTGACTTTTTTTTCTGTATTCCCTTTGAATACTTACTACCTATTTTGCTCTTTCAACGATTTTTGTCAAACGCCATTTTTTGCGTTTGCTTAATGGCCGTGTTTCCATAATGGATACAAGATCGCCAGTTCTAGCTTCATTCTTCTCATCGTGTACTGTGTATTTTTTTGATTTTTTCACAAATTTACTATACACAGGATGCATTACCTGACGGCGTACCAATACAGTAATTGTTTTATCCATCTTATCGCTTACGACGAGTCCTGTTCTTTGCTTTCTTAAATTTCTCTCTGACATGATTGATTGAATTAAAATGATTTCACAGATGATGTGCGTATCTGACGCTATTATCCATTACGTTTTTCAGCCAGTTCTCTAGCACGCAATTCAGTATAAAAACGAGCAATATCTCGGCGTATATTTTTCAAAACATTTGGATTATCCAATGGAGATACAGCATGATTGAATCGCAATTTCTGAAGACGTATTTTACTCTCGTCAATTCGTTCTTCTAGCTCTTCAACAGATAGCTCTGTAACATCTATTTTATTTTTTTTAGCCATTGTGCTTAAAAATTATTAAAAATAGCTGACCTTTTCACCTTAACAATTAAGAGTTGAGGTCAAATAATTAATTACGTTTGATAAAAATATAGATTATTCTCCTGTATAATCTCTACGAATAACCATTTTTGTTTTAATAGGTAGTTTCTGTGCTGCCAATCGCAAAGCTTCTTGAGCAATCTCTACAGGCACCCCTTCTAATTCAAATAAAATTCTACCCGGTTTTACCACTGCCACAAAATGATCTGGAGCTCCTTTTCCTTTACCCATCCTTACCTCTAATGGCTTTTTTGTAACAGGTTTATCAGGAAAAATACGAATCCAAACCTTCCCTTCCCTTTTCATATACCTTGTCAAAGCCACACGAGCAGCCTCAATTTGTCGGTTTGTTATCCAGTGTTCTTCAAGGGCTTTCAAGCCAAAGCTACCGAATGCCAAGAAATAACCTCTATTGGCATTTCCTTTCATTCTTCCTTTTTGTGCCTTTCTGTATTTGACTCTTTTTGGCTGTAACATAGCTGTTATAAATTAATTTCAATCAATCACTAATTTCGATATATTTTACCTTATTTTTAATCAATAAGCACAAGTGCTATTTAACCATTAAGAATAAGGTTTTAGAGAGCAGAAACAAAACATATTGCTTATCAGATATAAACAAATTATCAATCCATATACAAACTATTGACGAAGTGCAAATTATTTATGCTTTTCCAAGTTGTATATCTTACTTACTGCTTCTTTACCGCGTTTATCTTCTTCTCTTTCTGCGTTTTCTATCTTTTGGTGGTGCTGGTGCAAGGTCTCTCTTTCCGTAAACTTTACCTTTACAAATCCAAACTTTGATACCAATTTTGCCATAGATAGTTAGAGCTTCAACAAGCGCGTAGTCAATATCAGCTCTAAAAGTATGCAACGGAATAGTTCCTAATTTGTATTCCTCAGAACGTGCCATCTCTGCGCCGCCTAATCGGCCTGATACCCTTACCTTAATTCCATCAGCACCTACTCTCATGGTAGCGGCTAAGGCCATCTTCACGGCTCTTCTATAGTTAATCCGTGCTTCCAACTGCTTGGCAATGGTTTCTCCCACAATTGCAGCATCCATTTCTGGTCGCTTAATTTCGACAATATTGATTTGGATTTCTTTTTTTGTCAATTTTTTAAGCTCCTCTCGTATTCTGTCTACCTCGCCACCACCTTTACCAATGATAATACCGGGACGAGAAGTGTGTACCGTTATCGTAATTCTTCGGTGGGTACGCTCAATAACAATTCGAGAGATACCGCCTTTATTGACCCTTGCGTTCAAGTACTCGCGTATTTTCTCATCTTCAATGAGTTTCGCAGGAAAATCGGCTGCTGTAGCGAACCAATTGGATTCCCAACCGCGTATGAACCCTAGTCTATTGGCTATTGGATTAACTTTCTGACCCATATCTTTTTTGCTTAACTTTCGTTTTCGTTATTATCTAATTCTGACATTGCCTTTAATGCTTCCCCTACAACTGTAGGGCCACCTTTGCTATCTACTACAATCGTTACATGATTGCTTCGCTTTCTAATTCGGTGAGCTTTACCGTAAGGAGCAGGTCTAAAACGCTTCAACATTCTACCACCATCTACCATTATTGTTTTTACATATAAGCCGCTCTGTTCCAGCATCGTATCCGCATTTTTTGCCTGCCAATTTGCAATAGCAGATAATAATAGCTTCTCGATGGGTTTAGCAGCATGTTTTTTGGTATACTTTAAGATAGCTAAAGCTTTTTCTACCTCTAAACCTCTGATGGTATCTGCTACTAAACGTGCTTTTCTGGCAGACCCCGAATAATTTCTTAACTTCGCAACCGCTTCCATTGGTTTGTCTATTTTAAAAATTCGATGGCTAAGTAGGTTAAACTATTGGAAATCAATGATTTGAATTGCTATATTTTTAACCTACTAAAAATGATGATTGACTGTTGCCTTTAGATAAGAGGCATGATAAAATATTGATTCTACAGTAGTTGTACTTCAAAGTACTTATACTTCTTGAAGTATGCTTTTACCACTGAATATTTTTTGGTTGACCGTTTTGTATGTAATATACTTTTATAAGCAAATATATATTTATATGGCATTAACGGTAATGCCTCTGCCCCATCCTTCGTTAGAATTTTAGGGTTGCATTTGAAACTCCTATTGGAGTTATTAGTTGAGCAAATAAGGATAATTCCTTACACTCAGATATACCTTGTTTTAAAATAACTAATCAATTTGCCCATAAAGTAACTAAACAAGGCTTTTAAGTAGGGTATAATACTTAGTTTAGTGGTATAGTTTGATGTATCAACTACCTATTAACTTTTACAAAAACATACAAAACAAAATACCTTAAAATACTATAAATTCATTAAAGGTAAATTACCTCAGAACCCATTGAACTACTTCTTCTTAGAAGAGTGTCCTTTAAAATTTCGGGTAGGAGCAAACTCTCCTAATTTGTGTCCAACCATATTTTCTGTCACATAAACAGGAATAAACT
>JAHDHV010000347.1 GCA_020631155.1 Bacteroidota bacterium
CTTATTTTCTTTGTAATAAGCAGTAATTTTAGTCAAAAAGTAGTGGCTTGTGGAGCAAAACAATCCAAAAAACAAGCCATACAATTTATTGAAAACAAAGGACAATGGGAAGATAATATTCACTACCGCGCAGAAGTAGACGGCGGCCATATTTTCCTAGAATCAGAACAGTTGACCTATCTGCTTGTAGATGCCGATGATATGTCTTTACTCCATGATTATCAACACAATAGAGCGAAGTATACGGATAATCTTAAAATTGACTGTCATGCTTTTAAGGTAAAATTTACAGGAGCCAATAAATCCGCGATACAAACAGAATCTTCCTGTCGTCAACCGACCTATTACAACTACTTTCGCGGCAATAATCCCAAAAAATGGGCTTCCAAAGTAGGCTTGTATCAACAAGTAGATTATCGAAATGTATATGAGGGAATAGATATGCGTTTATACAGCGAAGGCGGTAACCTCAAATATGATTTTATCGTTGATGCGAAGGCAGATGTTCAACAAATTCAATTAACTTATGAAGGCGTAGATGATTTATTTGTTAAAGATAATCAATTGCACATCCTTACTTCTGTCAATACCATTATAGAGCAAACGCCCTATGTTTATCAATACAATGAACACCAAAAAACCGTACCAATTGCCTGTCAATTTAAAGTAGAAGGCAATACCGTTACTTTTGATTTTCCACAAGGTTATAACAAAAAACGAGAATTAGTCATTGATCCTGAACTGGTTTTTTCTACTTATTCAGGTTCTTTTGCGAACAATTTTGGGCATACCGCAACCTATGATGAAGAAGGCAATGCCTATGGCGGCGGAATTGTATTTGCTATGGGGTATCCTGTGACAACAGGAGCCTTTCAAGTGGACTTTACACCCGGTTTTGATGGCCTCTTTGGCAATGGACAAGATATGGGAATTTCAAAGTTTTCTCCAGATGGAACAGCTTTATTATACGCTACTTATTTAGGTGGAAGTGGGGAAGATTTTCCACATAGTATGATTGTTAATGAACAGGGGGAACTGATTATTTTTGGCAATAGTGATTCAAATGATTTTCCAACTACAGCGGCCGCCTATGATACAACACATAATGGTCGTGCTGATATTGTGGTCTCTAAATTAAGCGAAGATGGCACCCAATTGACGGCTTCTACTTATATCGGCGGCTCTGAAAATGATGGAAGAAGCACAGATTTATTGCCGCAAGGTGCAGCCACATTTAATGCTTTTACGGGAGAGGTGAACTTAGATGATGAGGGCAATATTTACATTGCCAGTTGCTCACAATCTACCAACTTCCCCACCAATGAATTTAGTTATCAGGCTCAAAATAGAGGGGAGCAAGATGCTTGTGCGGTAAAATTTTCTCCCGACTTATCCGAAGTTTTATGGTCTACCTATTATGGGGGTTCTAAATTGGAAGTGTTTAATTCGGTAAAAATAGATAATTTGGGTACGGTTTATCTGGGGGGAGCAACAAGTAGCGAGGATTTTCCGACTTCCTTTCAAGCTTTACAAGAAACCTATGGCGGAAACTATTTAGATGGTATGGTGGTAAAACTAAGTGAAGAATATGGCTTTTTATTAGATGCAACTTACTATGGAACAGAGGGGAATGACCAAGTTTATTTTGTAGACATTGATGACAATTTAGAGGTGTATATAATGGGAAATACAGAAGGTGAACTGCCAATTGTAGGAGAGGTATACAACAATCCCAATAGTGGACAGTTTGTTACTAAATTGAATCACGATTTAGATGAAATAGTGTTTCAAACAACTTTTGGGTCTAGCTCAGGGCGGCAGGATATTCTACCAACTGCTTTTTTGGTAGATACCTGTGGACAAATCTATGTGTCTGGTTATGCCCCCGGAGCATTTGATGGAATCATAACAGAAATGCCTATTACTGCGGATGCTTTTCAAGATACAACAGATGGAGTTGATTTTTACTTTATTTTGTTAGGAGAAAATGCAGCAACATTGGAATATGCAACCTATTTTGGCGGATTAGGAGAGGTAGAACATACAGATGGCGGTACCAGCCGATTTGATAAAAATGGCGTGATTTATCAAGCTATTTGTGCAGATTGTAGCAATACAAACACATTTCCAACTACGCCAAATGTCTGGTCGAATACTGCCAATTCTGATGGTTGTAATTTGGCGGTCGTCAAATTTACCATCTCGCAGCCCGTTGCGCGCTTTACCACCGAAACCAATTGCGATTCTCCCTTTGAGGTAGTTTTCAGTAACCAAACTGCCGATGCCGATGAAATTACTTGGGATTTGGGCGATGGCACAACACTATCAGATGCTGACTTTAGCCATATTTATGCAAATGAAGGCGATTATCAAGTATCTTTAATTACCACCGTTTACGAGCCTTGTCTTTTTACTGATACTTTAGTTAAAACCATCACCGTACAAAACACGCCAACGGAAGTAGACATCGTATTGGCGGCGGTCAATTTTTGTGTCACCGATGGCGAGCGCACCCTAGAAGCTGAACCAGCTGGCGGCGTTTGGAGTGGAACAGGCGTTTTGGATTCCATAGCAGGCGTATTTAATCCGTTGGTAGCAGGAGAGGGAGAGCATTTAATTCAATATAGTTTTATTGGGCAAAATGGTTGCACAATTACAGATACAACCTTTATCAGTGTTTTAGCCGAACTATCTGATACCTTAACAGAAGTCAATATCATAGGGCAAGATTTTTGCTTGGATGCGCCACCCGAAGCCCTAAGCGCAGATATTGAAGGCGGTATTTGGCGAGGAGTAGGTATTGTAGATACATTGACAGGTTTATTCCATCCGAATGTAGCAGGGGCAGGCGAGCATTTGGTCACCTATACATTTGGTTTTGAAGGCACTTGCACGGTCAGCGATACAGCGATCATCACCGTTTTTGAGGCGGTGGAGGTCAGTTTTGAGCCAATAGATAGCTTTCACTGTAGCCTGCATGAAGATAGATTTTATGAACTCATTCCCAATATTGAAGGAGGAACATTTAGCGGAAATGGCGTGCTAGATAATCGTTTTGTAATTGATGAGATAGACTACGAAGATGATGGTTCTATCTTTATAGATATTACTTATTCTTTGGAAAATGAAAACGGCTGTATCAGTACTTATGCCCAAGAAGTAGAGGTTTATTTTCCGCCTGATCCTATTTTTGAGGCTAGAGATTTCTGTAGCGGTGATGGAGTCCATCAATTTTTCCCTCAAAACTTTGGCGGTGAATGGAGTGGGGAAGGTATCAATGATTTTGGCATATTTGATCCCACAGGCCTCGCTACAGGAGATTATATGATTACCTATAGTTTCGAGAAAAATGGCTGCCAGTCCTTCTTTAGTCCCACAATTAGCATTATTGATACCCTAACACTCGAAGCAGCAGTGAATCCTTGTAATTCAGACGGACAATTTGACATCTGGCTGACTGTCAATGGTAGTATAGATGAATTGGTGACCATTTCTGGAGCAGTAGATACGGTTATTTTATCTAATCAAGCCATTAAACTAGTGTTGGAAGGTAATGGAGAAGAATATGTTCTGAATGCGACCAATGGGAACTCTAGCTGTTCCACCTCTATAGTTATCGAAAGCCCGATTTGTGTAGCCTGTAATCCAAGTATTGAGCTAATCGGTGAGCCACAATGTTTAAATGATGGAACAACCAATTTTGAAGTAGCTATTCAAATCAATGATATTGCAGATATAAGTTATATGCTGACAGTAGACAATACCAAAACCATCGTACAAACAGGTGTTGCCAATAGCTTTGTTTTGGATGCGGTTGGTAATCCAACAATTACCTTTTCCATCCAAAGCGATGAGGTAGATTGTACCGAAGAATTGACAATTGAACGCCCACAATGCCCCGATTGCACACCTTCTATCAATTTTACCGAATTGCCCGCTTGTCTAAACGATGGCACCAATGAATTTTCCATGAGTTTTGTCATCAATGACCCTGTGGAGGGAACTTACACCCTATTTGGCGATGCATCAGGAACGGCTATTGCCAATGAAGTGACCACCTTAACACTAGCTGGAGTCGGGGAAAATATTTCGATTATTGCCACTAATGAATTAGGAGCGCATTGTACCACAAGCATTACCTTAGAAACGCCCGTTTGTGTAGAATGTGCCCCTAGTATCAGTATTGTAGACGCACCAACTTGTTTAAATGATGGAACAGATCGTTACCATATATCTTTGATGGTTACTGATTTGGTTAATAGAACATATAGATTAAGTGGAGCCATCAATGTCAATATTAATACCAATGAAATATACAATTTTGAAATTGCTGAAAAAGGCGAAATCAGCATTACCGCAACAGGTAGTTTGCCTCAATGTGAAACAAGCATCACTATTGCCGCACCCAACTGCCCCGACTGCACCCCCGATGCAGGCACCATGCCTAGCGAATTACAAATTGCTTGTGCCAATGAAACGATTTCCCTAAGCACAGCCAATGCCATTGTAGAATCAGGGCAAGTTTTAGGCTACTTTTTACACGATAGCCCAACTGAAGAACTAGGAACTATTTTAGGGCAAAATGCAATAGGTGATTTTTCTTTTGAGGAGTTAAATAGTGCTGCAAAATATTACACTACTTATTATGTATCGGCTGTTGTGGGTATACTCGGTGAAAGTGGCCTACCAGATGTTAACCAGTTGTGTCATGTTGTTTCACAAGGCACACCCGTCGTATTTTTAGCTCCTATTTCTTTTAAAATTGATGAATATTGCGAAGCAGGAACAATAGATTACATTGTAACGGCTGCCATAGAAGGAGGCTTACCACAGTATGATAACAGCGTGAGTTATAGCGTTTCTGGTGATTTTACAGGGCAATTGAAATTTGGCGAAACATTTACCGTCACCTACTCAACAGGAACAGTAGAAACCTACAATTTTACGGTTGCAGAAGACGACTTCGGCTGTGATGGAATCAGTATAACCAGCGATCCTTTTGAATGTACAAAAACCAGCGTAGAATTGATTGCTTTTGAAGGGGAAACGCAAACGCAGGGCAATTTACTTACTTGGGTAACCGCCTCCGAAGTCAACAGCGACTACTTTACTTTAGAGCGCGCTACTGATGGCCTTAACTTCACCCCAATTGCCAGCATCACAGCGCAAGGCACAACGATGGAAGCCAGCCATTATTCATTTTTAGATAAAACAGGCGTTCAACTAACAACAGCCTATTACCGTTTACGAGAGGTAGACTTAAACGCTAAAGAAACTTTATCCCATACCATTTTGCTAACTCGACAAGAAATCAATACTGGCATCCGTTCTATTTACCCTATCCCTGCCATAGATGTCTTGACCATTGCCCTCAATTTGCCCATAAATAGGGCAGAGGAAAACCTACAAGTGACCCTCTATGATATGGCAGGCAAATTAGTTTATCAGTCCACTGCCAAAATGAATAGTCAACAACAATTAAACATCAACATCAATCACTTACCCACAGGCATTTATTGGGTAAATATAGCCGACCGAAAGGGCAGCTTTGGTGTAGAAAAGATTTCGGTAATACGGAAATAATCAATTCAAACATAAAGCCAAAGTGATTTTGTACTGTACAAGGCGAAAAATGTAGGCATAGTAGGGCTACGGCGAGGCTTTTCAACGAAGTACAGTGCAAAATGACAAAGGTGACTGTTTGAATTGAGCATTTTAGGATTACTTTTAAAGGTCAGAAATAATTGGCTTTACTGTCACCCCGCTATTTAGAAAATCCCTCTTTAGAAAAGCAATTTTTTGAAGGGGGATTTTTTTATAGTAAGTAGTTGGACAAAATTAAACGACATTTGGACTTACTATAAACTATTGATAGTAAATTAATTATCTCAAGTCTCAAGTCTCAAGTCTAGGAATTTAGTTGTTTAATTTCTTCTTCTGTTAAGCCTGTGCCCTCAGCAATTTGTTTTATTGGTAATCCGATTTGTAATAAATTTTTAGCAATGGTTATTTGTATGTTTTTTTTGCCAATCTCCATTCCTTCTTTCATTCCGATTTCTATACCTTTATCCACATGTGTATCTATAGCTCCTTGAAGGTCCCAGTAATACCTTAAATCCTTTATTTCTTCTTGCATTTGAAAGATGTGTTTTTATAGTAGTTGTTTAATTTCTTCTTGCATTTGAAAGATGTGTTTTTATAGTAGTTGTTTAATATCTTCTTCTGTTAAGCCTGTCCCTTCAGCAATTTGTTGTATTGATAATCCCATCTGTAGAAATTTTTTAGCAGTCATTATTTTGCCTTTTTTTATACCCTTTTCTTCGCCAATTTTTATGCCTTCCTCCTTACCAATTTTTATCCCTTTTTTCATGCCTTCCTCCTTACCGATTTTCACTCCTTACTCTATATGCGCTTCCATAGCTCCTTGAAGGTCGCGATAATATCTTAAATCCTTTATTTCTTCTTGCATTTGAAAGATGTGTTTTTATAGTACTTGCTATTCGCTGATTTTATTTCGCAAAAAACAGATTCGACAAAATAACAATTCGTTTATTTTTATTACTTGAAATAGCTCGCTAA
>JAHDHV010000348.1 GCA_020631155.1 Bacteroidota bacterium
GGAATGGCTAATCCTGTCAAAAAACCATTGACAAAAGTATCTCTTGAATCTCTAGGGTGTTTCATAGTTTGTTAAATATTTATCCAATTTTGAGTTAAAAAATCTAGCCCTTTATAATCTGTCAAATCAAATTGCACAGGCACTATAGATACATAATCATTTTCTAGGGCATATACATCAGAATTTTTGTGTTCATCTTCCCAAACAAATTTTCCTGTTAACCAATAATATCTTCGCCCCATTGGATCAAGGCGATTATAGTATTCCTCCTCCCAATGTGCCTTACCTTGTTGACAAATTTTAATGCCTTTAATAGCTTCAAAAGGGAGGTCTGGAATATTGACATTCAAGAGATTATGCGGTGTAATGCCATGCTCTAGCACCTGTTGAATGATGTGTATGGCATATTTTTGAGAAGCACTCATATCGGCAGAACGACTAAAATTGCAGAGTGAAAAACCAATAGAGGGAATCCCTTCCATAGCGGCTTCCATAGCGGCAGACATCGTACCTGAGTAAATCACATTAATAGAGGCATTGGTACCGTGATTAATGCCTGAAACGCATAAATCGGGCTTCTGATCGAGCAGTTCAGCCAAAGCCAATTTCACACAGTCAACAGGTGTGCCTGAACAAGCATAGGCGACTTCTACATCATCAAAAATGTCTACCTTGTGAACTCGCAAAGGATTGTGTATCGTAATGGCATGCCCCATTGCTGACTGTGACTTGTCGGGTGCCACAACAACAACTTTACCAAACTGTTTTGCTGCCTCAATCAACGCTCGGATGCCTTTAGAGGTAATGCCATCGTCATTGGTTACCAGTATTAGTTTTTCGTTCATATTTTTTAGTTAATTGGAATTTGGAAGGTGGTAAAGTTTTAAGGTTTTAAGGTTTTTAAGTGCCAAGCACTATTTAATTGTGCACAATTTTGTTCTAAAGTATTAGAAATGAGGAGTTTAGTCTTTTACTATTGTAACATTAATTTTGTCTAGGTACTTATTTTTTTAATAACATTCAAAACAAACACCTAAGAAACTTTTATTCAAAACTACACACATAAATAAATTACCATAAAAATGTTTTAAAAGTCAATTCAATCCAAACTCTATAGTTAAAAAAGTCAATAATTTTGGAAATAGACATAAGATTTGAGATTTGAGACAAAATATTCATTATCGCTATAACCTACGAATCTACGAATCAAAGCTCTACTAAATTACTAAACACAAAGGTAAAGATTTTGCAAGCTTATTGTCAAAAATTTTCAAATTAAATAAGGTATGTTAAATGATAGGTTTCCTGCTACGCTCCTGACTACATACATGTGGTTTAGGTTGATATTTGCATATTTAGCTGTTAGAAATTAGAGATCAGAAATTAGTAGTAAAAAGTTGATTTTTAGATTTTTAAATATTTATATAGTTATGGGAAATAAAACCTTACTATACACATGCCATCACCTGCCTATTAAATCTCCCGTTTCTCGCCTTCACATATAAAAATACATCAACTAATTTTTTTACAAAAAAAAGAAATGTAAACAGCTTATAATGCGTTAATATACTTTGAAGTGTTTGCTTTTGTGTATATCTTGCGAACCGCAGTTTAGCATAGAGTTTGGTGATTAGAAATGTGGAATGGTAGTTAGTTACCAGAGGTTTATACCTGAATTAGTTCAATTGTTGAATGATTTGATAATCAGTTAGTTATTCAACTTCAACAATAAGATTCTAAGCTGTTCTAAATACAACTTTAGTTTTTTTACAAATTAATCATTTATACTTTTAAAAAACATTACTAACAACTTATTATCCAATAAAAAGCTTTTCAAGTATAGTTAGTTCATTAACTGTCTCTAACCCACCTTTTAAACTCCAAAAAATAACCAACTGGCTCATCTGAGCTTTTAGGCACAATTTTAGAAATTCTTTTGTGTGTTTAAACAGTTCTAATTTTATTTTTTCTTAGTAGTCAGTCAAGATAAAATTGACGATTGCTTTTGGCGTTTTTTGCTCCCTAGCTGTGTTACAAAGCCTCGCCGTAGCTTTGGTGGTGGCTACGTTTTGCGCCTTGCTAGGGAACAAAAATCACTCAATATCAACCCGTCATTTTAACGTTGACTAACTACTTAGAAAGAAAAACAATTTAACAAAACTAAGTGCCAAGCACTAATTAATTGTGCATAATTTTGTTCTAAAGCATTAACTTTCAATGCCTTAATCAAACAAAGAGTCCCATTTAATTATTATGTAGTACTTAAGTGTGCACGCCAATCATTAAATCAACCGATTTTACGCTAAACAGTTGATTCTCTGAAAGAGTGTGTATTGTTGAAAGTAAAGCGTATCCAAAAATAAGTCATTTAAACAATATAAAAAATTGAAAAATATCAATTCTCCTGAAACGCAGTATTTTAAAACTAGAAAAGACCTAGATATTGCTGTGGGTAAAGATTTTATTCGGCAGGCTAATAAAGTAGCTCGTAAAGAAGTGCGATTCCTAGTTGGTTTGTCACATGGGCAGTCTCCTTCAGGAGCATACCAATATATTCTGGACAATTATCATAAAATTAAAAACCCACATTTAATTCGTTATACATTTGTAAACTCTCCACTTCAAAGACAACGCAATTTAAAAGGAGTACTAGATGCAAATTCTTTTTTACAAGCCCTACAAGCGCAACAACATTTGGATCCTGAACACATACTGGGCAGTAATTTGGATAGACAACAAATGGAAGCTTTTGTAGCGGAGTTTAACAAACGCATGGCTGCCTACCTCGAAAAGTGTGGCAAAGATGGTTTAGATTACGTATTTTTAGCCACTAATCCAGCAGGGCATGTTGGCGGAATTAGCCGAAATTCAGCTATTTTTAGTTCCAAAGAATTTGTCGGAATTGTACACGATAGACGCGAAAAGGAAATCACCAAAACGCCTTATTTTCTAAAAAAATCCAAGCGAATTGCCTTTTTAGCCACCAAAGCCGACAAACGCCGCGCCTTAGCTTGGCTCCTCTCCCAAAATGGCAAACCCAACGAAAGTCCCAGCTTTTTGCGACATATTCGCGATGTTAAAAAGCGCATGACTGTTTTTGTAGATGATAAGGCCTTAAACTGGCCACAAATTGAGGTCAAACGAAATTCGCTTTATGGTACAAGCACCATTCGTATTGATATGGCTAAACCGTATGATGAAAATGCTGCTAAAAAGCTGCCTGTTGTGTTGTTGATACATGGTTTTTTGGGCTTAAATTCTTATGATGGCTTGCTCACAATGATGCCTGACGACCAGTATATTGCAGCGGCGATGCACTATGGTTCTGTCCCTGATGCACTGCCTGTTGAGCATTATTCCAAGCATATTGTCAATAATATTGATGCGGTTGTGGAGTTTTTTGGTTCTAAGGGGCATCCTGTTTATATTTTCGATCATTCTATGGGAAATATTTATTTTCTCATGATTAATCGCGATTTTGCTCAATTAAAAGGCATCCAGAAGTATTTGCGTGGTCGTATTGGTGCGAATCCCTTTTTTGGAATCGAAAGTAAACATGCCGTATTGGGTTTTATGAAGGATGTTATTCTTCCAGCTTTGTCTAGTAGTAGAAATTTTCTTGAAAAAGCCCTGTTTTTGTCCTTAAAAATGATTATTCCTATAGCAACTAAGCAGGAGGTTCGCAAACGAGGGATTCAATTGACAGATGTATTGATTAGCAAAGATTCTGCGATGCGTGACAGGGTTTGGAAATCGGTGCGTAGCCGTATTTTATACCTGATGACTAACTTGGATTCTTTGCCACATTTAAACCGTATTCCTATAGAACGCGCTTTAAATCGCCTGCCCGCCAAAGTATTTGTTATTCAAATTCACTCTGCTCTGCAAGAATCCCAAACTTTTGACGAGCAGGTAGGACTAACCAATATTACCCAACACAATATTCCCGTAAAAATTCTGAAAAGCGGCCGCGATTCTATTGCTAAATTTGTAGATAGGTTTTATAATGATGGGGTTACAGAAGTAATAGATATTACTGATTATACGGAAAAAGATTTATTTAGAGAGCATTTGTTTCATATGGTAAATCCCGAAAAAACAGTTGGAATCATTAGCCAATTTATTGAGGAAACTTTGCAACGACAGGTTCAAGCTACAGGTGATGTGTCGTTGATTAGTGATTAGTGATTAGTGATTAGTGATTAGAAAAATATTTATTTGAATATTTAGCTGATAGAAATTAATAAGCACTACACAATAATTAAACAGGGATCCTTGTTTGATTAAACTAATGAAAGTCAATACTTTAGAATAAAATTGTGCACAATTAATTAGTGCTTGGCACTTAATTTTTATCGTTTAATGTAATAGCCTTTCAAGGTCATTCCTAAACTGAATAGGGTCAATAAATGATTCACTAGACGTTTGCCGATTTGTAAATACCATTTTTTGTCTATATTTTGCCTTAGTTTTTCATCAGAAGATTCTTTAGAAATATATTTTTCATCAGATACTTTTTTTGATGTTTTTATTCTGGTAATGCTAATGCCTGTAGATAAAAATTTAATGGGTTGAAACTGATTTTGTTTTGCTAAACGGTTTAAAGTGTTTCTAGTATAATATGTCAAATGTTCTGGATAAACAATAACATTGTAATCTTCTTTTAAATAATATCGATTTAGAGAATTAAAATTGGGGGTTGTGCAATAAAACAAACCGCCTTTTCTCAACAATTTATAAATATTTTCAACATCTTCATTCGGATTATTGATGTGTTCTAGCACCTCAAAAGAAGTGATCACATCAAATTCCCCTTCGGTAAAATCATCGGGATTTAGCTGTCCTTCTTTCATTTTAATGGCTTTTTTTTGGCAAACAGCTACGGCGGTTTGTGAATATTCTGTACCATAAACATCCCAGCCACGTTTTTTTGCCTCCTCTAAAAACCAGCCTCTCCCACAACCTACATCCAATATTTTATTGTTTTTTCGATAAGCTTCAAACTCATCCAATAAGGCTTGATAACTTTTAATGGTCAAAGGGGATAAATATCCTTCAGAAGTATAAGAATATTTTTCGTAGTGTTTATTTAATTCTTCCACTGTTGGAATCTGTTCCATAAAAACCAGACCACAATTTTGGCACTTTACCAAACCATGTTTTTCATAATAATTTGCCAAAGGCCGCAGTTTTTCTGCTGCACATACCAAACACTGTAGATGTTTATTCATAGTTATTTATTTTTTTATTTTTCTTCAAAAAACTTTTTAGAGCTTCCCAAAATGTAGTCAAGGCAAAGCCAGCGTAAAGAATATATATTGGTTCAATGGTAATGGTTCTAAAGCGGTTTTGCACATACCAAATGGTAGCAAACAACAGCATAACAACAAATAGCCCTAGCGCGAAAAAATGTAGTTTAAAATTGTTTTTAACACTTTTATACAAGCCAATGTAGCCAAATATATAAATGGGTAGTGAAATTAGAAAAGAAAAAAGCCAACTTTTAAATGGATAATGTCTAAAACTCACCCCTGGGAACAAAAATAAACCCAAATTATAGGCTTTCAGTTCTAAAAATTGCATGGGGTTTTGCTGAATCCAATCCAATGCTAGACGCAAATAGGCATCCTGTTTCTCTGCATGAGGCTGTTTCATAATTTCATGGTGAATATCGCCATTAAAAAACGCCATATTCATATTCCGCACATGCCTAAACTCCTCTGTTCCTTGAGGTGGAACGCGAACAATAGAATGATAAGCAAAAGCAGAATTGCCTGTATAAAAGTGGAATTTACTGCCATTACTCGCCAATACATATTCATTGTGCTGCTGTAAATTGTGCAAACCAAATGGCAGAGTCGCAGCCAAGCTTATCGCTCCATACAATAGCGGAAAAATATTTTTTTTAGCCCCTTTTAGATTGAGAAAAAGAAATAAGGCAATAAAAGGGCTGAATAATAAAATATGTGATTTTGTTAAAAATGTTATGGAATAAATAACCGCAGAAGCAATAAGCGCAGTATATTGTTGTGTTTTTATTGATTTTACCAAATAAAATAGGGAAATGATTAGCAGACTTTGAAAAATGCTTTCTGTACAAAAAGTATGCACCCAATATAAAGTCATGGGGAATATACCAAAAATAGCAGTAGACAATAAAGCTGCCTTTTCCGAAAAAAGCAAACGCGCCAGTTTGTAAAAATACACACCTGACAAAGCAGAAATAACAATCTGAACAACAATTAAAGCAATGCTCCAATAGCTTTGAAATAAAAATTTATGTGCTGCAATAAATACATTGTAAAATGGAGCAACAATAAAACGACCAATATCAAAATCAAAATTGCCTACCAATGCTCTTTCGCTCAACATATTTATCCACTGACAATCGCTGCAAAGCTCGCAGGTAGAAAAACCCGACAAAAGCACATATAATATACGTACTATAGCGAAGTAAGCGAAAATTGCCACTCCTTTTTTGATGTTAGTTTGGGTTGAAATACTCATATTTTTTGAGGCAAGTTACAAAGTTTTTTTGGCTGTTTAACTATTTGGATTTTTAGACTTTTGG
>JAHDHV010000349.1 GCA_020631155.1 Bacteroidota bacterium
TCGTTGATTCGTTGATTCGTTGATTCGTTGATTCGTTGATTCGTTGATTCGTTGACTAACATAAAAATAGTTTTTTCCCAAACCAAAAACTCACAACTAAAAACCAAAAACTCACAACTAAAAACCAAAAACTCACAACTAAAAACCACATGATTTATCCTTCCAAAATATTATTATTCGGCGAGTATAGTGTCGTTTTAGGGGGCAAAGCATTGGCAATTCCTTACCCAAGGTTTAGCGGTCACTGGCAATTTGGCGAATCGGCGAGCGCGAAAAATTCCAATCAAGCGTTGCGAAAATTAGCAGAATACATTAGTAGTCAACCTACATTAGCACACTTAGATACAGCTAGTTTTCAGAAAGAACTAAACAAAGGCTTGTACTTTCAATCCAATATTCCGCAAGCTTGTGGAGTGGGAAGTTCGGGGGCGGTAGTTGCTGCAATTTACGAGCGTTATGCCGATAAATCTGTGCGAAAGAAGCAAAGCTTAACGGAATTACAACAACAGTTAGCCGTTTTGGAAAGTCATTTTCATGGACAAAGCTCAGGCTTCGATCCGTTGGTTGTGTATTTGCGTCAGCCATTGATTAAATCGCCAAATGGTGTTGAAATTTGTCATTTAACGGAAAAAAAAAGCAACTCAACTGTACTGTTTTTAGTGCACACCCAACAGCCAAGACCTAAGCATCCATTGGTACCTATTTTTCTTGAAAAATGTAAAAATGAGCATTTTAAAAAATTGATTACCAATGATTTAGTGAAAATAAATAAAATTTGTATTGATGCCTTTTTAAATCAAAATTCTGATATTTTATGGAAACAGATGCGTCATTTATCTGTCTTTCAACAAAAACATTTTCAACCTATGATACCGTTATCTATTCGACAACTGTGGCAATATGGATTGGATAGTGGAGCATACTATCTAAAAGTTTGTGGGTCAGGTGGCGGAGGCTTCATGATGGGTATTACCCAAAATTGGCAACAATTACAAAGTATCTTCCCTAAAAATAATTTGGTCAAAATACAATAGCATTTATTTTTGTCACATCCATAAACTTTAGTAACTTCAAAGTTTGTAAGAGTTAAGGGGTGAAAGGTTGTAAAATTACAAGGTTTTAAAGTTTTTACTTTTTTTAATGAAAAAAAATAATTTATAAAAAATTATTAATCAATAGTTTTTTAAATTTAAAAGCGGCCTGTTTTTTTTATGCCTAAAGAGCTAAAAGGTTAAAAGCCAATTTAGCCCAAACTCCAAAAGCAATAAAATTTAAGGTAAAGTGCATAGGATAACTCACTGATTACTATGATTTCACCTAAATTTTAAGCTTCCTATCTTATAACTAAAAGCTTATTTAAATTATCCAATTCATCACAACCGTTAGGCGTGTATATATTTCCATATACATGTCATCAAAGCGATAGCAGTACATGATAACAGTAAAAAAAACGTATTTATTTGATCCTGAAAATGACCTGATTGGAACAGGAGGCTTTGGCAAAGTATTTAGAGCCACAGACCAAAATTTAAATATGGAAGTTGCCATTAAAAAATATACAGGCAGCTTGCCAAGCAAATACAGCTTATTTGAAGAAATTAAGCGAGTGATAAAACTCAATCACCCTAATTTGGTGCGCTACTACGATGCCTTTGAACTAGACGAATCTACTTCTTTTGGCGATAAAATTCAGGTTGGCGTGATGGAATATGTGAACGGTGGCGATTTGTTGTCGTTACTGAATAAACGGCCTAGAATAGATGAAGAAACGCTAAAACAACTCTTTATCGAAATTATGGAAGGCTTAAAATATTTGCACGATCACGACATTATACATCGCGATTTAAAGCCTGAAAACATTTTGATTCACGAAGAAAACGGACAATACACCCCAAAAATAGCGGACTTCGGCATCAGTAAATCGCTGCGCGAAGACAATAGCGGTTCTTCATTGGTCATTGGCTCGCTAGAATATATGGCACCCGAACAGTTCAACATCACGCGCTACGGTAAAGATCGACAACTCGGCACCAACCTTGATTTGTGGTCGCTCGGCACGATTATGTACGAAGCATTTACAGGCAAACCTCTATTTGGCAAAACAAAATTGGGGATTCCGCGCGATGAAATTATGCGAAATATCTTGGATAAAGACCTATCCGACCTGAGTATGTTGCCAGAGCCGATACAAAGCATTGTGCGTAAGTGCTTGGTTCGCAGCGCAGAACATAGGGCGCAAAGTGTAGATGAGTTGTTAGACATTGCGCGCGGTAAAACGCCCATTATTCCCAATTACATCGGCTCGGATACTGTTTTGGCTGGCACAAGCATTATGGGGCGGCAAGGTCAACGTTCCCAGCTTCCGCCGCCATCTGTTCACGAAAAAATCGCCTCGCAGGTCATTAATAAGCCTTCTGACCAAAAGGAGGAGCATGGATTAAGAAAGCCAGAAAAGAAAGAGGGTTTTTCTTGGGTATATCTATTGCCTATTGTTACAGGGATCGCTGGTTATGCTTTTTTTAATAGCAAACAAACCATTTTTGGCTATAATACACCAATCGGGGAATACATTATGTACCCCACACTTTTTTGCACTGTATTGGCGTTAATTAATTTGTTTTCCTTATTTATTAGGCGTGCAAAGCCTTTTGAATTAGCAAGTTACGTTTTTTCTTTTTTGGTATTAATTTATTATATTGGGCAGGGGTTAATATTGAATCATTACGAAAGTTTGAGAAGTTTGTTGTCAGGAGTACAATTTAATTTCCTCGAAAACCCATACGCTAAATTTTACCCTTTAGTGGGATTTGCCATCGTTACTTTGACTATTTTGGCACGTATCAAATACATTCGTTGGTTTGAAATGATTCCTCATGCGTTGAGCTACGCATTTTTATTCATTATTTTAATTGGTGTTTTAGTAACGGCAAAAAACGCCTATATATTGGCTGGTGCTATGGCTGCAGTCTGTTTTGTCCTAGCCATTATTTTTGCATTGATTCGTAGAAATTAGACGTGAGATATTAGACGTGAGATAGGAGACTTTTTGATTTCGGATATAAGTGCCAAGCACTAATTAATTGTGCACAATTTTGTTCTAAAGTATTGACTTTCATTACTTTAATCAAACAAAGAGTACCGTTTAATTATTATGTAGTACTTATGATCTGGGATTTCGGTTTTTTTTTAACTAATTTTCGAAATCCACGAATCACGAAATCCACACACAAACAGTATCCCCAAATATAAAGAGCATTATGAACTTAGAAGCATTTAGAAAAAGGTATCAATACAATCCAGAGACAGACCTCATTGGCACAGGTGGCTTCTCGAAGGTATATAAGGCTTTCGATACAGAAATGGAGCGCGATGTTGCCTTGAAGTTTTATTATGGCGATTTAGACGAAAAGTATGGTGTAATTGCTGAATTACAAAAAGTAATACATATACAACACCCTAACTTAATTCGCTATTATATGGCTATGTCTTTGGATAATCCAAATATATACGATTCCAGAGCGAAAATACAAGTTGGTGTTGTAGAGTATGCAAACGGGGGCGATTTCAATGATTTTATGAAAACCTTTCCGAGCCTTCGGCAAATTAATACCATTGTGAAGGACATTTTAAAAGGTTTGGCTTTTTTGCATGAAAATGGTATTATTCATAGAGACATTAAGCCACAAAATATATTAATGCATAAGGTAAATGGTACATGGTTGGCAAAAATCGCGGATTTCGGGCTGGCCAAGCGCGTTCAAAATCAAACAATGATCTCTTCAAAGCTCTTGGGCACCATGGAATATATGGCTCCAGAACAATTTAATCCGAGCAAGTATGGTATTGGCGGCAAACTAGGTACAAATGTTGATTTATGGTCATTAGGGGTTATTTTATTTGAAATGTTTACAGGTGATTTGCCCTTTGGCGGCCGCAATGATGGCACTACACAGCAGCAGTTGATGTTTAGAATTATGCAAGAAAAAATAGATGTAGGAAAACATGACATCATTGAACCCTATCGCAGAATTATTCAACAATGTTTAACCAAAAAAGCCAATAAAAGAGTACAAACCGCCAATGCACTGATTGATATTTTAGAAGGAAAAACTGTTGTGGAGCAAGCAAATACAACGCCGATTAGTCCTAGAACACTAGAGCTTGCCCCATCGGAGCGCAAAAAAATATTGATCGGTAGCATCTTGTTGACCCCTATTTTTGGATTGTTTTATTATTTAAAATGGCGAAGGCAGTACCCCACAAAAGCAAGTCAAGCCGCCGACACTGCATGGACGGGCTTGATTACATGGCTGGGGATTCTCGTTGTCATAGTCGGCACAATGATTTTGTTTGATATTAATATTTAGAGACTTGAGATATGAGACATAAGATATGAGATTTTTTTAATCTAAAAGCTGATATCTAACGTCTAATCACCATGTTTTACACAAAAAATGAAACGATTATTGTTAGATAAATGTTAAAAGAATAAGAGAATAGGCATGATAGAAAATAAGAACTAGAAGTTGCCAGATGATAGAATTAGGTGTTATCATAAAACATTAATAATAAAT
The DNA here is from genome assembly GCA_020631155.1 of Bacteroidota bacterium. Lineage (GTDB taxonomy): Bacteria > Bacteroidota > Bacteroidia > Chitinophagales > UBA2359 > JAHDHV01. The sequence continues at coordinate 4,575 of JAHDHV010000349.1, forward strand.
TAAGTATACCAAAAACAGGATAAAAGCAAAAGTTGTTAATTTTTGTATTTATTATTAATAAGTGTTGCCAGAGGCTACGAATTTGCTTTGGAACGAGGCAAAGTCTCACACCTGTATATATTACAGGGGCGAGTTTCCACCTCGCGCCGAACCAAACTCATAGGCTTTGCCTATAAAAAAAATACAATTCTAAGCTGTTTTTAGTATACCTAGACAAAATTAATGTTACAATGGTAAAAGACTAAATTACTCATTTCTAATACTTTAGCACAAAATTGTGCACAATTAAATAGTGCTTGACACTTAATTATCTAAAATCTTACATCTTGTGTCTTAAATCTTACATTTCATATCCAAAAACTTACAATTATGAAAATAGTTCTCGCTTGTTAGTAAAAAAAAGATAAACCAACGTACAATACATACTGAATGAATTTTAGAGACCGTTATATATTTGATTCAAATAAAGATTTAATTGGAAAAGGAGGTTTTGCCAGAGTATACAAAGCTTACGACTCAGTACGAAATCGGACTGTTGCGCTAAAATTTTATCATGGCGTTGCTTCCAAAAAGTACGACATCATCAGCGAAATCAACCGCATGGAAGATATCGTACACCCTAACCTGATACGCTACTACGATGCAAGCATCATCGAATCGGTGAACGTTATTGGTGAAGTAGAAAAAATGCAAGTGGGCATCATTGAATATGCTGATTCGGGAGATATTAGCACTTTTTTTAGGCAAAAACGCCGAAGTGAAAAAGTGATACGCCCCATTATTTTAGACATTTTAAAAGGTTTACAATATCTTCACACTCAAAATATTGCCCATAGAGATTTAAAACCCAAAAATATTTTATTGTCTAATTCTAAAACCAAAGGGCGATTAGTAGCTAAAATTGCCGATTTTGGCATTAGCAAACAAATAGGTGGCGAAGACCATTCGATGTCCTCTCAGTTGCTTGGTAGTGTAGAATATATGGCACCAGAGCAGTTCGCACCTGTTATTTATGGTACCAACAGTAAGCTGGCAACCAATATGGATTTATGGTCGTTTGGTGTTATTTTATATGAAATATTTATGGGCAAATTGCCGTTTGGTAGTCGTACTAAAGGCGTAAGCTATGAACAAATCCTTAACAATATTTTGTTTAACCCACTGCGGATTGATTTTAAATTACTACCCACTCCATACAACAAAGTTTTGGAGCGATGTTTGGTTAAAAAATCCGTAGAACGGGCGCAAATAGCAGATGAGTTGATCGCTATTTTGGAAGGCAAACGCTTAGAAGCACCTGTAGTTGAGCCATTACCTACTTTGCCTAAAAACAATACTAAACCCATTGTTCAAAATAACGATCCAACTGAGGAAATTATTGATCCAAAGGAAAAAACACATCAGGAAAATTATGCTACAACTGTAATAAAAGAATCGGCAACCGACGAGGTTTGGAATAAATCTTCGGATGAATCAAGCGCAATTGACTATGATCAAACACAGCGAATTGATGCACCGCGCACGCCCTTTAACCAGCCTAAAAAGGAACCAAAACCTAAGCGTGAAGCAGAGTTGATTCCTGTTTCACAAATGAGCGATAAGTCGGTGCAACATGAAATTAACGTAGCAAAAAATTTATTTAAACTGGGTAATTATCCAGAAAGTTTTAAAATTTTGGATAGATTTGTTGACCATTTTGCCTTTGATACAGAAGCACGATTTTACTTAGGTTTTATGTATTATAATGGAAAATGTGGCGGCGCGCATGATGTAAAAAAAGGACGCGCTATGATGCAACAGGCTAAACGTGAGAACCGCCCTTTGGTCATAGACTTGATGAGGAAATATGTGTTGTAATGGTTTGTAGTTGTGAGTTTTTGGTTGTGAGTTTTTGGTTGTGAGTTTGTGGTTGTGAGTTTGTGGTTGTGAGTTTGTGGTTGTGAGTTTGTGGTTGTGAGTTTGTGGTTGTGAGTTTGTGGTTGTG
>JAHDHV010000350.1 GCA_020631155.1 Bacteroidota bacterium
CTGTACGTACAGAAAGAGTTCGTAAAGTAATTGATGTTGTATTGAACCTTAAAGATGCAGACGGCAATGTAGTAGCACAGCCTGTAGTTATCAATCTTGATGAAAATGGCGATGCAAATGTTGAAGAAGCACAAGGGGAAACAGCAACAGAAGAAGCGGCTACTGAAGAAGTAGTAGAAGAATCAGCAGATGCTGATAATACTGAATTAGAAGCTTTGATCCAGAAAATTAATCAAGAAATTGAGCGATTGAATGAATTAAAAGCGGAGTTGCAAAGTTATTCTGCTAGTAAGTAAGACTTGTTTTGCTCGTTTTATCGAGCTTTGAGTAATGCTCGTTCATCGAGTAAAAGAAAGTTTTAAGCAAAAATTAGCTATAATTTGCCGCAAGGAGTTTACTCTTTGCGGTTTTTTTTATGCCCTTCGGTGAACTCATAAAAAACGGAAAAAAAGCAATGGCATCAACGACTCTACCCTTTTCCCGTTTCTAATTTCATTCATTTTTAGAAGATAAGCTTTATCTAATTATAAGCTCTAAGTAAGTACCTAGACAAAATTAATGTTACAATAGAAAAAGATTAAACTCGTCATTTCTAATACTTTAGCACAAAATTGTGCACAATTAAATAGTGCTTGGCACTTAACTAGACAAAATTAAACAATCATTGGATTTCTCATAAATTGTTAATAGTGAGTTAATTATCTCATGTCTTAAATCTTATGTCTATGTACTTAATTGCTAAAATCTAATTTCTAACCGCTAAAACGCCACACCAACCGTTATTTCTCCATTATAATCTAAATTTTTAAGCTTAATACTGGATCGTTTGCCATCTGCTAATAAATTATCTATCACCTCGTCTTTAAAGCTACTGAAACCGCCATTAAATTCTGCTCCAATTCTTATGATTCGGAAAATTTTAAATTGCGCGCCTGCCAAAACACTGAATCCCGCCGAAACCGAACCATTTGGAACCTGTTCTCCAACACTATTTGCAAAATTATTGACTACTTCCGTCACCTTATCATCGCCACTAAAAGTAACAGGCACAAATACCCCCAAATAAGGCGTTAACAGTGGCAAATCAAAATGTTTTTCCAATCCAAGATAGGCAGTCATATTACGGCGAGCCACATCATAATTCGTTTGTACTGCACCATTCTCAAAACCATACTCCAAGTTGCTGACCCCCAAACCTAAACGAATTGCCCACTTTTTTTTATCGTAAAATCGTAGGTTCAAAGATACTGCATTATTTTTAGTCGAATCTACAGTTGTGCTATCTTGCCCCTGTACTTTATCAATGCCAAATGCTTTAAAGTTAACATTCACCCCAATTTTTTGCGCTTGACAAACAGTACTATTTCCTATACAAAAGATACCAAGTATCAACAGTGTTATCAAAGTTCCTTTTTTCATGTTTACCGAATTTTTAATTGAATAAGGATATTTTCTACCGCAAAAATAGTTTTTTGTGCTCATTAGTAACAGATAAACAATAAGTTATCTGTTAATTAATAAAGGTAACTACTTAACGAAAAGATTATTGTAGAGGGTTTGCTAAGGAAGGAAAAAATTTGCGTTATAGTTTAATTTATATTCACTTGTATTTCAGAAGTTTAGTGAATACTCTTGAGTACATCTAAAATTAGACCATTTTGCATAAAAAAGGTTTAGAATGGTTTTCTTTTTACATAAAAAAGCAAAAATTCCAAATACTAGAACACTCCTTTTTGATAGTCAGTTGTTGACAACTTAATTTACAAGTATCGAACAAAATGCCTAGCTCAATATTATTTGTAAGTACCCAATCGTAAATAACATAGCTTTTTTTACACCTAAAACAAACAACATGTCAAACTATTTGAGCTATAAGGGTATTAAACGAGCTACTCCCCTACGACAAGCTATACTTGTATTGATAGTTGCTACAATCAGCATTATTTTGTTGGGACAAACAAGTAGTAATGAAGAAATAGAATGGTTTATAGGCTCTAGTGCACTAGGTTTTTTTGCTTGGATGAATGTAGTGATTAGTTTTTTTCAAAAAGAAGGGTGGGTGCGCTATGTTGGGCAATCACTTGGACTATTTATAATATTATCTTTTATCATTTATTTTGTTGCCCAAAAAGTATCTACCATAAGCATTGTGAATTTGGCAGAATACCAAACAATGTTAATTGCAACCATCGTTTTTTATTTATGTGGAATAATGGTTGCTGGCATTATCAAAAATATTGCTAAAGGTTTAGGCATTGATTATTAGTTATGTTTCACTTTCTTCCCAATACTTTAGTTGTGAGATTGCCTTTTAGCTATTTAGCTTTCGGAAATTAGCGATTAGAGATCAGAAATTGGAAATTACTTTTCGAACTTTCTTGTAGCTATAAATTTTTGGTTATCAATTACTTACAAGAAACTTAACAGCTAAAGCTGTCGCTATAGAACTCATCAAAAAGAAACTAAAAAGCCCAAAAACGACTTGCTAATCTACTAATAACGAATCTACGAGCTGTCAAAATAAGCAAAAACTGTTAGGTGGAAAAACTCGGTATTTGAAACATACCCTAATCTCGCACATAAACCTCTCTTTTAGCAAAATTATTATCCAAGTCAGCATCATCCCCTGAATTTGTACCCATTGGCCAAAAAACAATAGCATTCTTTGTTTCTCGCTGAAAATACTGTTGAGTAATGCTAATTGTATGTTCAAAATCAAGCCATTGTTGAGGGGGAATTACAGTTACATGTGGCACAATATCTTGCCCAAAATCAGAATTTGTTATGGTTGGATTAGTACTGAGTTGTTCACTAACCAAAAAGTGCAACTCCATTGGTTCCCCTACATAAGCTCCTTGCCCTTGATTTAATAGTTGCCCTCTAATAATTACACTAGAGCCCATTTGGACAGTATCAGGCAAGCTAACATGCTGTAAAACCAAATCGAATTTATCATTAGATGAATCTGTTGTACTTCCATCATCACTACCTTCTCTTGCCAATTCATCTAATTTATCTTTTTCTCCTTTTTTAGCAGTATTATTTGTATACTGTTCCCCATTTTTACCGTCTAAATTTGGCTTTTCACATTGAACTAATACCAACACTAGGAGAATCATCGAAAAAATATAGCGCGTTTTACTCATTTTTTGGAAAATTTACTTTCAAATGTCTAAAGGTAATTTTTTTTACGGATTATTCCAATTCTAAAATAATGTTTATCTTACGCCTACAAAAACACAAAAAATGGCAAAATATATACTAACAAAACTCATACAATCACTAAATAAAGACGAGTTAAAGAACTTCAAACTGTTTGCAAGTCGGATTAAAAACAACCTCAATGACAAAAAATCTACTCAATTATTTGAGTTAATCAAAGAAAAAAAGCTGGATGAATATAGTGATGAAATCATCAAACGCCTAACGAATGGCAATCGCAACAATTATTATCGCCTCAAAAATCGGCTATTAGAAGAAATTGAGCATAGTTTATTATTGTTACACCGCAATAAAGATGAGCGTTTTAAAATTAATAATTGGATTAATATTGCTCAAATTTTGACCTATAAATCCAATTACGAGTTAGCACTATCTTACTTAATAAAAGCAGAAAAAGCTGCCTTAAAATCAGAGTTTTACGATTTAGCAAACATCATTTATGATCATATTATTGACTTAGGCAAACATTACAGCCAGATTCCGTTAGAAAAATATGTGCAAAAACGCACAGAAAGCAATCAACAATACCAACAACTACAACATTTCAGTTCTCTTTTTGCCATTGTTAAAGATAAAATGTTAAAAACCAATTTTTCAGGCAAAGACCAAAGCATTATTCAAACTTTACAAACCATTATTGAACAGTTAAAACTAGAAGAAACCTACGAAAAATCTCCGCAAATTCAGTTCCAAATTTATCACTGTATCCGCGGCATTTTAATCCAAAAAAAGGATTTTAGCTCTCTAAAAAATTATCTTGTAACCACTTTAAAAGATTTTGAACAGAAAGGTTTTTTTAAACAAACTAATTTTCACCATGAAAAAATCATTTTATTGGTTTGGTTGATTAATTGTCTTTTCAAAGAAAAAGAAATTACACATGCAGAAATATATATTAAACAACTTTATCAATCTTTAGAAGCTTTTGATAAACTACTTTACAATGAATATGTTTGGTATTATCATCAAAGTATTATTGTATTATATGGTTTCTCCAATCAAAATAAAAAAGCTATTGCACTGTTAGAAGAACTAAAAGATAAACAAATATTTAGCAGCAACTCTAATTACCAATTAAGTTTATTCTTAAATTTAGTAACCCACCATTATTGCGAAGGTAACATTGAAGATTCCCTTGAATATTTATCTAAAATTATATCTAGCAAATGGTATGATAGTTTATCTACTGATTTTAAATTATCCACTTCTATTTTAGAATTAATTATTCGATCTGAAAATAAAGACTCATTATATATAATATACAAAATCAATAATATCAGAAAAAATTTCCGAAAACAATTAAAGGAAACTGCTTTTGCAAGAGAAAAAGAATTTATTCACATTCTACACCAAATTGCACATCACCCTAACCCTTTTAAAAATCCAAAGACCTTAAAAAAAATAAAACAGTTTATTAACAACTCACCTGAATTCGAACCTGTCTCTAACGAAGCAATTAGTTATCAAATATGGCTAAAAGCAAAACTCAACAACCAAAATTACTATGAACTTATTCTCCAATTAGTTCGTCCCGACCTTTTTGTAAAAGTATAATTCCTAACACAAAAAAACAACACAAAAAACTGATCTACAACAATTTATAAGCAAAGCACTATTTTTGTGGCTGTAAGAAAATTAAATAATTGGCTTTTTTTTGTACTTATATCTGCCTTATATTTGTGGCGTAAGTAAGTATAAGTTGTAAATTATTTAGTACAAATTTTAAGGCTTTGTGGAGCATAATAGTAGCGTTTCCGTACCAACTTGAAGCGGCGACATGCATACGGAAATTAAACTATTATACTAATTAGCAGTTTTTACATCAAATTGCCTATAGGCACATGTCGCCGCTTTTTTTCCATCCTCTTTGTATAAAACACAATCATCTTATTCAAATTCTTTTCAAACTTTTTATTATATTAACTCTATGCCTAACTACAAAAACCTGCTTTTTTATAATTGTTTGATTAGTCAATTATAAAAAAGCAGGTTTTTACAATTAAATGAAAATAAACAAAATTCATTCCAAAACAATTCCTATAATTTTACCTTCAAAAATACTTCCCTTCCCATAAAAATATTGTATTTTGCCCAAACAATAACTATACTATACTGAAAATGTAATAGTGTTTGTATAGTTTATCAACCATTTGAAATAAAAAGCAATGCGGGAAAATTATTTACAAGGCGACAAAGAAGGGCAAGAAAAAGTAGACAAGGATGTAGAAAAAGTATTACGCCCACAAGAATTCGGTGATTTTACAGGGCAGCCTCAAATTGTAGAAAATTTAAAAATATTTATACAAGCAACTAAACTGCGTGGAGAGGCATTAGACCATGTATTGTTACACGGACCGCCCGGACTTGGCAAAACAACCCTCTCCCACATCATTGCTAATGAGCTAGGTGTGAACCTCAAAGTAACCTCTGGTCCCGTACTCGAAAAAGCAGGAGATTTAGCAGGTATCCTCACCAATTTAGAACCCAATGATGTGTTATTCATTGATGAAATTCATCGCCTTAGCATCACCATTGAGGAATATTTATATGCCGCTATGGAGGACTATAAAATTGACATCATGATTGATACCGGGCCTAGCGCGCGTTCTATACAGCTTGCCATCAATCCATTTACCTTGGTAGGCGCAACAACTCGCTCTGGCCTCCTCTCCTCTCCTATGCGGTCACGGTTTAGCATTACCTTTCGCCTCGAATACTACGATGCCGAAACCCTAAAAAAAATCATCAAACGGTCGGCAGCTATTTTGCGTACGCCCATTACCGAGGAAGGTGCATTAGAAATCGCTCGCCGTAGTAGAGGAACACCACGTATTGCCAATGCCCTCTTGCGTCGTGTACGCGACTTTGCCCAAATCAAAGGTAATGGCACTGTAGATATAGAAATTTCCAAATATGCGTTAAAAGCTTTACAGGTAGATGAAAATGGGCTAGATGAAATGGATAACCGTATTTTAGCTTCGATCATCGAAAAATTCAAAGGTGGCCCAGTTGGCTTAAATACCATCGCGATGTCGGTAGGTGAAGAACCGGGTACCATTGAGGAAGTATACGAACCATTTTTGGTACAAGAAGGCTACATTAAGCGTACTCCTCGAGGCCGTGAAACTACTGAACTTGCTTATCAACACTTAGGGAAAACCCTTCCTCCACACAAAAAAGACCTCTTTTCGCAATAAATACCAAACCCAACACATAACATACTTGTTACTTCACAATCAATTTAAGTGCCAAGCACTATTTAATTGTGCACAATTTTGTGCTAAAGTATTAGAAAT
>JAHDHV010000351.1 GCA_020631155.1 Bacteroidota bacterium
TTACACGAACAAAAAAGTGATGTTTCATTTTTGGGAAAAGTGAATGTCTATTTAAGCAGTATTTTGCCATTCCCTAAATTCTTGACACACTCTATTTGAAATAGACCAAAAATAAAAACCTTATAACTTTGTAAGTTTCCGAATCCTAAAACAATTTCAGCTATACTTTCGGTATTTTTGCCAAAAATAAACATGTATGAAACAAATATTGACTTATTTCCCCAAATTAACCATACAACAACAGTTACAGTTCACTCAACTGGGGGATTTATATCGCGATTGGAACAGTAAAATTAATGTGATTTCTCGAAAAGACATAGATAATCTATACGTACACCATATTTTGCACGCTTTGAGCATCGCAAAAGTTGTTCCGTTTCGACCTTATACGCATATTTTGGATATTGGTACAGGTGGTGGATTGCCGGGTATTCCATTGGCGATTCTGTTTCCAGAAGCACGTTTTTATTTGATTGATTCGATTGCTAAAAAAATCAAAGTGGTAGATGCAATTGTAGAAGCATTGGGATTGGAGAATGTGCAGGCGGAGCAAAAACGAGCACAACAAGTACAAGGCAAACAGTTTGATTTTGTGGTCACGAGAGGGGTTACCAAACTGCCTGCCTTGTATGAATGGAGTAAAAAGTTGATTGTTCAGGAGCATTATAATGAACGCTCCAATGGTTTGCTCGCCCTTAAAGGAGGAGATTTAACGGATGAGATAGCATCCTTGCCTGCTAAAGTTCAGCGCAAAACGAAAGTGCTACCCATCAGTGATTTTTTTGAAGAAGATTTTTTTGCTACTAAAAAGGTGGTTTATGTTAAGATGTGAGACATGAGATTTGAGATTTGAGATAATTCATGAATTATCTCTACTAAAATCTAAACCCTACACTAAGAGCTATTCTATTGGCGGCGGTTTTCACTTCTGCCGACTCTACGGGTTCGCTGCTGAGGGTATAGGCTTGGTCGAATACTTTTCCCATAGTGCGAACAAAGGCCAAATCGCCGTAAATGCTTTTCCCTCGAAGCCCAAGCCCTGCGGTCAAATTATGTAAGGTGCCGCCATTGCCGTCTTGAAAGGGGGAGGTGTAGAGGGCATAACCCGCTCGCAAACGCAATGCATCTTTAGCAAATTCCCCTCCGATTCGCAAATTAGAGCCAACTGTATAGGTGTCATCAACTTGTTGATTTAACTGTTCTGCATAACGGCGGTCTTCGGCGGTTGCATCATTAAAACTAACCGAAGCTTGTTTGTAGTTGACCAGTTCATAATCTATAGAGATAAAACCTAATTTGGGAATTACCGCAGCACCGCTTAATACAAAACGCATCGGAGTTGTTATATTATAGTTAAAAATGCCACTTGGAGAGACATCGGAATAAGCGTCGCCATTATCAAAATTAGAGGATAATTCAGAACTAAATTGTTCATCTATGGTAAAAAAGGTAGGGGTATGGAAACTAAAACCACCTCTAAATATTTTACTGAATCGATAAATCAAACCCAATTTTACATTAATTCCTGTGCCATCTGCGTTAAGTCTTTCCTCTAAACGCAAAGATTGTAAATCACTGGTAGCCAACTGATTATTTTCATCACTTTCTGTAAATACCGTTTCTGATTCATAATTCAAAAAAGGCAATCCTAAGCTTGCTCCAATATAAAGCTTATCTTTATAATTAGCTCCCAATCCCAAAATTCCTTCATTCATCGATCTTCTAGTAGTAGTGCTTATTTCTTGTAAAATTCCTCCAGCCTGTGCTACTCCTACATACTGATTGGCTAAAGCATTATTAACATCAGGATTAATGAGAAATGTATTATAGGCTAAAGTTCCTGAAAAGGGCTGTGCAGAATTGAACAAATCTGTTTCTGCAATGCCATTGGCTTGTTCCGCATAAAAAGAGGTCAATGAATTTTGCGTATTAAAGCCTCTAACTACTTGGTTGCCATTAAAATTTTGAACTCGATTAAAGCCGACAGCAAAATTAACGCCGCGCCATGCTTTGGGTTTCACTTCCTGCTGTCTTTGTCGCTGACGAGGATTGTAACGGCGGCCTCTGCGGCGGCTGGAATTGGGAAAAACGACACTGGCATTACTTAAATGAAAATTGGTATGATTATCACTGCTTTCTGTTCCAAAATAAGTGGCATTGGCACTGGAGAGTTGTAGGGCTGGCGTAAATACAACCTCCCCTTTGGAATACAAACCTAAGCCTGCGGGATTGTTGCTGGCAGCTGAAAAGTCGGCACCTAAAGCACCAAAAGCTCCCGCAACGCCCATGTTTCTAGCAGTGCCACCAAAGGTTGTTTGGGAATAGCGTAATACATCTGTGATGGTTTGCGCTTGTGTAGTTGTTGGTTGGAAAAAGGCTATAATTGATAGGAAAACTAAAAAGCAACAAATTGTTTTTTTCATAAAGAATTTAAATTGAGTTTTTTAGACAGGAGATGTAAGACTGTAAGATTTTTAGAGTTTGGAAGGTTGCAAAGTTGCAAGGTTACAAGGTTACAAGGTTACAAGGTTATAAAGTTTTTTAAAAAAAATATTAATAGCAAATACCTAATAATTCTACAATAATTAAGTTAACTGTCTTAAATCTTACATCTTTCATCTTAAATCTATTATACAATAAATAAAAATACATTTTGGTAAAAATAAAGACTTTCCGTTTTAATTCAATCTTTATATTCTAAATAAACAAAAAAATTAACGAAAAGTCTTTATGTATGATATTATATTTTGTTGAATAGATAAGCAATGAGAACAGTGCCGTTTTGTTTCATTTTTACACTGCTCCCTTGCTCATTTTTATACAACTGCTTTATTATATTTTTACTTGCGAGAGCCGCGTCTGCTAGAACCGCTTTTGCTGCTGCTACTTCCGCTACTTCTGTAAGTTGCACCGCTACTGCTTCGGCTGCTTCTTGAAGAGCGAGAGTAACTTGGCTTACTGCTTGAAGAACGGCTAGTGCGATAGCTTTTGTTCTTTGTGCTTTTGTTGTTATTACCAAAAATTCTCTTTAACAATCCTCTTTTTTGAGGTTTTGTCGTAGTTGTTGAAGTTCTAACATTGCCTCTAACGCCACCGTCTACTCTTGTTCTTGTACCTCTTGTTGTGGTGGTAGTAGTTCTCGTAGTTGTGGTGGTGGTAGTACCATTTCTTGGTGTGCGAACATTGGTATTTTTGCCAGATGTCGTTCCTGTTTTAGTATTGGTAATTGTTGAAATACCTTGTGTTGCTGAACCTGCTACAGCACCTCTACCCGGTCTTGCGCCGTAGTAAGAATTAGCGTTATTGGAATCATTGTTAGAATTACTGATGTAAGTTGTGCTTACGTAATTGGTTGGACAATAAGGATTTCCATAGAAGGCATTGTAAGCTCCATAATTGAAAGAGTTGACTCCCGCATAAGGATTGAATGCCCAGTTGTTGTTCCATGTATTAAATGGAGAACGCCAAGGCGATACATTGTACCAAGAAGATGTGCGATAGAAAGAATTGCTATTGCCCCAACCCCAGTTATTTGCTACATATGGATTGTATGCATAAGCAGGGCTTGTGTAAATAGATTGTCCCCAAAAATCAGGATTACGTGTGTACCAGTAACGGTCTACATAAAATGGAGAGTAATAACTAGAACCTACACGCGCATTATTGAAGCGTCTGATGCGAGAGGCGTAACGATATTCGTATTCGTTGTCATCATAAAATACGTATTCTTGGTCACCGTCAACACCCACATTATTGCTTACCAAAACTTCGTCTCGGTTGTTGCGATTAGTAAGTGGAGTCTGTTCGAATTGCTGGTTATTGTATTCAATTAGGTTTTCGTCGTAGTTAGGAGTGTCATATACCTCGTCTTGGGCGAGCGCAGTGAAAGTCACCATAACAACTAATAGCATGGTGCACAATGGAATAAAAAATCTGTTAATTGTTCTCATGATAAATATGGCCTATTTAGTTAATAGTTAGGATTAGACAAACCCTCTAAGGTTTAATCTATTCCTGTAAATTTAGTTTAAAAAAATGAAATTTAAATTTAGAAATGTTCACTTCACATTCCCTAAAAATGCTTGCCCTGAGAGGCTGATTTGATTTCATCTTTTGGCTTAAAAAATGTGTCTTTTGCTCCCAAATTTCGCCTTTTTACTCGGTACGTAGTTCCACTATGCACCTCAAAAAATGCTGCATTTGGAAACAAAATCCATCATTTTCAGCTTCAAAAACGAAAATCAAGTCAGCCTCTGAATTTCACTTATTTAGACTTATTTTGAGTAAAATGTAACACAATTGAGTCCCATACACCTACTAAGGTAACGTTTACAGAACCCAAAGCGTTGTTAAGTTTACTGCTTTTTTATATTAAAAGCAACTGTAAGCAGCAAAAAAGTTCCCCAAAGCCTTATTTTTTAGTCATAGAAATGTCGAATCCATTAATTTTTAAGGATTTAGGTCTCCAAATAATGAATATTTTCTTTAAATCTCGTTTTTTTCTATTATTTTTTTAAACAAATAAAAAAAGTTATTTTTATTTAAAAATTTTCTGTTAAGTTTGCGGTTTGAAAGATTTTTAGAGTTTGGAAGGTTGTAAGATTACAAAGTTATAAGGTTTTTATTTTTTTATAAAAAAAAATTTCAACAACATTATAACTAAAGTTATAAAAAACTAAGAACCAATTTTCATCCAAACCCTAAAAACATTTAGTTGTTGTTTAATTATTAGAATTTAGCAATCAGAGGTTAGTGATTAGCTTCTCTGTAATAGATTTCAGATTTGAACTGTTGTTATAGTAGAAACCAATCATAATTTGTCTATACAGTTGCTTCGTAATTTGTTGAGTTATTTATTTCAAATAACTAAATATCAATGGCTAATTTCTAACCACTAATAGCTAATTTCTAAACATCTAAACATCTAAACAGCCAAAAATCTAAATAGCTAAAAAGCTAATTCAATAAATATTTAAAAAAATGAGCAAGGAAATTACAAGTCGTTCGGTAGACTTTTCTAAATGGTATAATGACATTGTTGTTAAAGCTGGTTTGGCAGAACATTCATCGGTGCGCGGTTGCATGGTCATTAAGCCCTATGGGTTTGCTATTTGGGAAAAAATGAAAAGTATTTTGGATGCGCGCTTTAAGGCAACAGGCCATGTGAATGCTGCTTTCCCCTTGCTTATCCCCAAAAGTTTTTTAAGCAAAGAGGCTGCTCACGTAGAGGGCTTTGCCAAAGAATGTGCAGTAGTGACCCACTATCGCCTTAAAAATGCGGAAGATGGTTCAGGGGTGATTGTAGACCCAGATGCAAAGCTAGAGGAAGAACTCATCATCCGTCCAACTTCGGAAACCATTATTTGGAATACCTATAAAAACTGGATTCGCTCCTATCGCGATTTGCCTTTGCTTATCAATCAGTGGGCAAATGTGATGCGTTGGGAAATGCGTACTCGCTTGTTTCTCAGAACTTCCGAGTTTTTCTGGCAAGAAGGTCATACCGCCCATGCGACTAAGCAAGAAGCCATTGACGAAACAGAAATGATTCTCAAGGAGTATGCTAATTTTATGGAAAATTATATTGGTGTGCCTGTGATTAAGGGTGTGAAAACGGAAAGCGAGCGTTTTGCAGGGGCAGATAATACTTATACTACAGAGGGTTTGATGCAAGATGGAAAGGCTTTGCAAATGGGTACTTCTCACTTTTTGGGACAGAATTTTGCAAAAGCATTTGATGTAAAATTTCAAACTAAAGAGGGCGGTTTAGAGCATGTTTGGGCAACAAGTTGGGGTGTTTCTACGCGCTTGATGGGTGCTTTGGTGATGGCTCACTCTGATGATAAGGGTTTGGTTGTTCCACCTAAATTGGCTCCTATTCAGGTGGTTATTGTACCTATTTTGGGTAAAAAAATGAACGCTAAACTGGATTTACTGCAAGCGGCAGTAGATAATATTAAAGGGCAATTGGATGGTGTGAGTGTGAAATATGATGGTGATGATACCAAACGTGCTGGTTTTAAATTTGCGGAATACGAAATGAAGGGAATTCCGCTTCGCATTGCTATCGGCCCTCGTGATTTGGACAATGGAACAGTGGAGATTGCTCGCCGAGATACGCAAACTAAGGATACTTATTCTATTGATAATGTAGGGGATACAGTTCGTCAATTGTTGGAAGAAATTCAAAACAGTTTATACCAAAAAGCACTGGATTTTAGAAAATCACACACAACAAAGGTGGATACTTTTGATGAGTTCAAAGAAGTTTTAAACGGCAAAGGTGGCTTTGTTTACGCTCATTGGGATGGCACTGCTGAAACGGAAGCAGCTATTAAAGAGGCAACAAAGGCTACAATTCGCTGTATTCCTTTGGATAACGAACAGGAAGAAGGGGTTTGCGTTTTTTCGGGTAAACCGTCTAAACAGCGTGTGTTATTTGCGAAGGCTTATTAGGTGGTTGTGAGTTTTTGGGTTGTGGGTTGTGAGAAAATTCGTGAATTTTCTTTACTGAGTG
>JAHDHV010000352.1 GCA_020631155.1 Bacteroidota bacterium
ATTCACCTTTCATAGTAAAGCGTATTTTGCCTTTCCCTAAATTTCTGACACACTCCAAGTCTTATGTCTCTGCTTATAAAAAGAAGCAGAAGTGTAAATATTTTTAAGATTAGTGTATTGTATAAAGTAAGCCAATTTGATAATTGGAAAGAAATTAATGATAACATTTTAAAAAAAATAGTAGTAGGTTAAAGTAGTGATAGTCAAGTTTTTGGATTATTTTATTAAAAAAAAATGTTATTTACTTAGCGTTCTCGTTAAACTTATACTTTTTTATGGCAAAAAAGTTTCACAATTGTTAATTTTATTTTGTTATGGTAAATCATTGATAATCAGTCAAATAATATTTTATCGTTATTCATTGTTTTTTGAGTATTAGTGAATTATTTTCTTTCAAAATTAATTAATTGTAAATTTTAAGTCATTGATAATAAGCAATTTATTTTTGTACTTTTTACAAAAAAAAGATTATTGCAATAGTTGTTATTTTTTTAAATAAGAAAATAAAGCTTGACTGTATGAAAAAAAATGGGTTTATAATAGCCTTATCAACTATCATAAACCCAATTTTTATAATAATAAAAAATTATCGCAAGCTTTAAGTATAAACACTTGCCTTACAATTATTTAACCTATTAAATTAACACTACGGTTGATAAAATTAGTTAAGTCTTCACCACTTAACATATTTTGTTGCAATAAGGCCAAGTCGTACAATTGCTTGGTCAAATCTTTTTGCTTTGCTTCATCGCCTTCCTCTAGCACTTTACTAATAATTGGGTGATTGCTATTGACCGTAACATTATACATATCCGACATACCTTGCATATAGCCCATATTTTGCCCACTCAAGGCTGCCATATCTTTCATACGGCGCAAAAACTCAGGCTTTGTAATCATAATCGGCTTATCTTCTGGCGACATTGCTTCTAAAGTAACCCCTACCGATTTGTTGTCTATTGTATTGGTAAACAAATCCTTCACCTTCGTTTCCTGCTCCTCTGTCAATACCGAAGTCAGCGCATCTTCCTTTTCAATCAACTTATCAGCCGTATTCGCATCTACGCGTTTAAACTGTACTTGCTGCAATTTTGACTCTAGGTGATTAATAAAGTGTGCATCAATTAAAGTATTGAGTTTCAGCACTTCATAACCCTTAGCTGTGCTTGCTTCGATATAGCTATGTTGTGCTTTTTCATCATTGGTGTACAACTGTACGAGCGTGCCATTTTTATCAGTTTGCAATGCTTTGGTTGCCTCTTGCAATTCTTGAATGGTGAAAAATTTACCCTTTGTATTTTCTAGCAAACAAAATTTCTCGGCTCTTTCATAAAATTTATCATCACTCAAAATGCCATATTTGATCAAAATGCTGATGTCGCTCCATTTTTTCTCAAAACCTTCTCGGTCATTTTTAAACATACCATTTAGCTTATCAGCAACCTTTTTAGTGATGTGTTTATTGATTTTTTTCACTTCTGGATCGCTTTGCAAAGCACTACGAGAAACATTTAACGGAATATCAGGCGAGTCAATTACGCCATGTAGCAAGGTCAAAAAGTCGGGAACAATAGCCTCCACATGATCGGTTACAAACACTTGATTGCAATATAAATGGATGCGGTCTTTCCTAATTTCTAAGGAGTTATCCATTTTTGGAAAATACAAAATCCCTGTTAGATTGAATGGAAAATCTACATTAAGGTGAATCCAAAATAAAGGCGGTTCGGCATAAGGATACAGCTCCCGATAAAAGCTGATGTAATCCTCATCCTTCAACTCGCTAGGCGATCTTTTCCAAGCAGGTTGTGTATTGTTGATGATGTTGTCTACCGTAAAAGTTTCTACTTCCTCACTATCATCACCTTTAGGAATATTTTGCTCCTGTGTGCCAAATTTAATGTCAACAGGCAAAAATCGGCAGTACTTTTTAAGCAACTCCTCAATTTTGGCATTGTTTAGATAGTCCTTGCCATCTTCGCCAACGTGCAGAATGATGTCCGTTCCTCTGTCACGCGCTTCGCCATCTGTAATCACATATTCGGTAGACCCATCACAACTCCAATGCACTGCGGTTGCCCCTTCTTGGTAAGACTGTGTATGAATTTCCACCTTGTCAGCAACCATAAAAGCGGAGTAAAAACCCAAACCAAAATGCCCAATAACGGTGTCAGCATCTTTGTATTTTTCGAGAAATTCTTGCGCGCTAGAGAAAGCAATTTGATTAATATATTTGTGGACTTCCTCTTTGGTCATTCCAAGACCTTTATCGCTGATAGTCAAGGTTTTATTTTCCTCATCTAGCTTCACTTCAATCATCAAGTCGCCTAAATCGCCCTGCACTTTTCCAAGACGAGCCAGCGTTTTTAACTTTTGAGTGGCATCCATTGCATTGGAAACCAACTCTCGTAAAAATATTTCCTGATCAGAATAAAGATAGCGTTTGATAATGGGAAAAATATTTTCCGTCTGCACGTTAATAGTACCTCTTTCCATAAAATGCTATTTGCTTTGTATTTTTGATTGATTAATTTGATTATTTTTTTAATGTTTTTATTAATCAGTCAAATGCTGTGCCATCGCCTTTTTGCTGCCATTTTGACGGGAAAAAGCTGTCAATATTTCGAGAAGTTAGTGATTAGAGAATAGAAGTTAGGTATTTAATAAAAAACAAGTCTAGTATTTGAAACTTACCGAAAATCACTTTTTCTCAAACAAGTGATTAAACAAATAAAAACAGGCATAATAGACAAGAAACCCACATTATTTTTAAAGCCTGCATCTAATACAGTAATTAGGCTTTTGAGCAACTGACTATCTGTGATATTTGGCAAATAGTCTGTATTTTCATATACATAATATATTTTGATGACTATAACAAATAGTGTAAATAAAATATTCAATATTACGGCTATAGGTAGCGCAATTATTTTCCTTTTCCAATGAATAGGTATGGCTAAAACAAGTGCAAGTGTCAATAAAAAAGGAAGGTAAGCAAAACGCATGTCGAAACTGATGATTTCACAAGGAGCTTGTTTTTGTGCTGTTTTTTTGGCTTCTATTATCATTTTTTTAGAGGTTAATTTTACTTCAAGCCCCAAACTTTGTTCCTTAACATTGAAAAACGCCATACAACCATCGCCAAATTCGCGAAAACAGTAATTACCTATATCCTTAAAGAAGTTCGTAAATTTTTTTTCTCCATCAAATTGAGTAGATAAAATTAACAGTACAATCAATAAAGTGATGGCTTTGACTATGAATAAAGTAATTGTTTTTGTATTCCACATGTTTTTATTAGATATGAGATTTGAGATGTTTTTTTAGTATGTTTAATTTTCTCACTAACACTTTGTTTCTAAAATTGCTATTTAGATATTTAGCCTTTTGGCTATTTAGCTTCTAAAAATCAGCAATTAACTTTAATTACTCAAACACATATAATCAATTAAATATAAAATAGTTAAAAGATTTTTATTAGCTAAAGCTTTCATTACAGAACTCACTTAA
Organism: Bacteroidota bacterium; assembly: GCA_020631155.1. Lineage (GTDB taxonomy): Bacteria > Bacteroidota > Bacteroidia > Chitinophagales > UBA2359 > JAHDHV01. The sequence continues at coordinate 3,511 of JAHDHV010000352.1, forward strand.
AAATAATTACTATCAATAAATTTGCCTAAACACGAATCACTGATCTACTAATCATGAATCTACGAGCTGTTGAAATAAGCACAAACTGTTAGGTAGAAAAACTCGGTATTTGAAATATATCTTTTTTTATTAAAATATGCAATCTTCAAATATTATTTACCCATTGAATCCAGTAGGCGCAATAAGCAACTGAAAATAGGATAAATACAAATTGTCCAACTTCAATATGCATGAAATCAAACCAAGTAGGAGCATAAATCCCTATCAAAAATAAACCAATAATTCTAAGGATATTTAGCAATAGTAAAATGGTCGTTCCTGTTAAAATACCCACTATTTTTTTCCAAAGCGCGGCAGGAAAAGCCAATAAAATAGCGACAACCAATAAAATAGCTTCAACCCCATCACAGCCTTTGGCGATATTAATGGAAAAAATGGGTGATGAAATATTGTTTCCCAAAACACCTGTTTGTTGCTGTAATAAGTTGAGTATGTAATTAGCTGCTGTTGCATTTCCATGTAAAATCGTTGGATGGATGTTTTTATAGAAATTACTAGCTAAAAAGACATAAAAAATGATAATGAGTGTAAAAAATGCCAAGCCAAATAATAAAACAGGATGTTTGTCTTGCCACCATAGGTTAAAAATATTTTTGAGGGAAAAACGTATAGATTTGGATTGCTTTTTTCTTTTATTTTTTCGATTTCTCTTTTTTTTCATGGTAAATAATGTTTATTGTGGATTATTTTTAGCGATTAAGTATCTTCTATCATCAAACTTTGAATGTGTAATTTTTGCTGTGTTTGATGAAAAGAGCGAAAATTATCTTTGTTACCAAACCAAGCAATGACCGCTTTTCGCTCCAATAAAGTAGCTTGATTGGAGAGGAGCGATTGGTAGGAACTCCAAGGGTAGTTCGTAAAATCACGATAGATGCGGTGCAAGCTTGGGTTGGCATGTATGTAGTAAATGAGTTGAGTGAAGTGATCGTCATCTGCTACTGCTACTCGCTTGAATGGTCGGTGAAATAGGTGACCGTGGCGATTGTATTCTTTGTTAAATGCCACTGCATAAGCGGTGAAAAAGCGATGAAATTGACTACTTAAAATTTCAGAAAACTCCACTTCTTCTACAGGTAGCTTGAGCGATAAGCGTTGAATTTTCGTGCGTCTGTTGTATTGTGTGTACCGTATACTTTTAATGATTGCCTCCTCACTTCTTACTTGTATCAGCATATGAAAATGCGTTCCTAAAAGACAGTATACATAGGTTTTTACATAAGGAACGAGGAAGGTTGTATACTTTCGTAAAAAATACTTTCGGTCTCTAACACACTTAAACATCAGCTCTTTATTGTTCGTGCGGCTGTATACATGGTAATATTCATTAGGCTGCAATACTTCCAAATATTTCGATTGACTCATAACGATTTGTTTTTTCATAAACGGAAATACTTCCTTTTATTTAAAGGACTTTTTTCCGTTTTGTAAACATTCGTATGTGTGTGCGTCACAAGCGACATCTTCTCAGAAAGTAAAGATTGCACTGCTTGATAAAGATAAATTGTTATTAGAACATGATACGTTCATAAACGAGGAGATGTCGCTTCGGAGGAAAACTCACATGCACTGCTTGATAAAGACAAATCGTTATTAGAACATGATACGCTCATAAATGAGAAGATGTCGCTTCGGAGGAAAACTCACATGCACTGTTTGAAAAAGACAAATCGTTATTAGAACATGATACGTTCATAAATGAGGAGATGTCGCTTCGGCGGAAAACTCACATGCACTGTTTACTAAAGATAAAACGTTATTATAACATGATACCTTTATAAACGAGGAGATGTCGCTTCGGCGGCAACTCACGAGCGACATCTTCTCGGAAAGGCAATACATGTGTGTTACACTTTCAAGAATCAGAATCACTCAATAAAATGAAGTGAACAACATAGGCGATAATTCCACCACTTAGTAAAGTACCTACTAAGTTTCGAAGTAAGAAGCTACCCTCCCAAAAGGAAATAATCAGGAAGGCAGCTATTATCAATGGTATGCTTTTTAGGAGTATTCTTTTGAATACAGTCCTATCCAGTAAAGGCAATGGACTACTGTAAGTCATAGTTCCTGCGGCTTGTAGGCTGCTTTGTCTTTGGCGAATAAGGGTTACAGTACTAAGGCTGAATAGGAGTAATGTTAGGAGTATTAAGCCCCATTGGGAGAGGGTGGGGATGTTTTGAATCAAACACTCTTCAACTGTAATATCAACTTGTTGAGTTACAAATGTAACTTCACCTGTAGTTATATCCTCTAACTCAAATACAAATTCAAGTATCACTGTATCATTGACATTAATTAATGGAAAATCAACTGAATCAACTTCAAATACAAAGTCAATATCACCATAAGTACCAGGGGTATCCATTATAATATTTGGAGTAAGAATTAAAGTTTGATTCAAACCATTAACCATTACCGATACAGCAAATTGATTGGTATTATCTCTTGGAGGATAGTTAATTTCCCCAGTTTTACTAAATCTCCCCTTAATCCACTTAAATCCTTGTTTAAATCCTTTTTTGATCGTTCCCCCTACTTTTTTTAAGGCTTTATCCACAACATTAAAACTAGCTTTGATTTTTCCCTTTATGGAAATTTCAGTATTTCCTTTATTATCTCGCTTTATACAAAATTTGCCTTCTACTTTTACTTCAATATCTGGTTTTTCAGTAGGCGTATCATCTTGCCCAAATACATTAAAACTACTAATGAGAAATAATATCAATACAATTGGTCGTAGTTTAATAAACCGTTTGTGAATTTTCGTTTTCATCTAATTAATTGTTTAGTAATAAATTAAAAAATATAAAATAGATACACCTTTCCTATTTACTTTGCCTAGGATTTTTTAGCAAATAAGCAAAGTATAGCCATTTACTTTGCCTAAGAATTTCATTAATTAATAGGCAAAATATTATT
>JAHDHV010000353.1 GCA_020631155.1 Bacteroidota bacterium
TTACAGTGGTGACTAATTTTGTTTTACAGAACAAAGTTAGTCACCATTTTTTTTGTTATGTGGCTAAAAAACGAATTGCCTCACATCTTTCGTTTCCAATCCCCAGTCTAATAAATTAAACTTTCTACCTTTCCTGTATCCAAAATCACAACAATATTCGTTATAACATCTAAACACATACCTATGAATTACAAAACTATTGGCTGCTTATTATTCTGTTTATTCTTATGCCACACAATACAAGCTCAAAGTTGTGGACATATACATGCGCCAATGTTATCTTCTGAAGAAATGGATAGCATAAACAATATTTTGCACAAAGTAGGAGAATTAGAAAATGGTTTGATAAAGGTACAGAAAGGGGAACTGTATGGATACATCAATGAAAAAGAGGAAGTGGTAATACCGCCTATTTATGATGAAATTACTACAGCAAGTTATGGAATGGTTTGTGGTTATGGTACTGCTGGTATGGTAATGCCGCCTAATAGTTTTGCTAGGGTGCGTAAAGATGGAAAATACGGCTTTATTGATGACACTGGGCAAATTACCATTCCAATTATTTATGACCATGCTGATACCTTTTGGGGAAAGTTTCTTTTGGTTCAAAAAGACGGTAAATATGGTTTTTTAAATGGGAAAGGAGTCGTTGCCATTCCACTGATTTATGAAGAAGCTCGTATTTTTTGGAGTGGTAGGGCAGCCATTAAGCAAAATGGGCAATGGGGATTTATAGATACAATAGGGAATGTGATTGCTCAACCAAAGTATGATGAGGTACTTGATTTTAGAATGGAGTGGACAAGTGTGAGAAAGGGAACAGCCAAAAATGGAAAATGGGGTTTAGTGGCTATAAATGGAGCCGAACTACTTCCAGTAATATACGATGAAATACGTTGGATGGCTTTACGGGAACGTTTGGGTAGAATAAAAAAAGATGGAAAAGTAGGCTTTATCAATAAAAAAGGGCAAATCGCCATTCCGTTAGTGTATGAAGATGCTCGCGATTTTCGATATGGCTTAACTACCGTCAAACAAAATGGTAAATGGGGCTATATTGATGAGCAGGGAACAGTAGTTGTTCCTTGTGAATATGATTATATTACCAATGGCGGCCTAATAGAAAAACTATTTGTGGGGGAACAAATAGACTATTTCAATAGATATGAAAAAAAGCTAGTTGCGCCAGAAACACTTCATGAAGCTCAACGGAAAGTTACTTATAGGGAGAAACGAATGAAAATTCAAGAAATCAATGCTTATGATCAGGTAGAGGAGTTTCAAAATGGTGTGGCTAGAGTAGGTAAGAATGGATACTATGGTTATATTGATGAAGAAGGCAAGATTATTATTCCCATTGCTTATGAAGGAATTGGTGATTTTGGAAAAGAATTAATACAGGTATATCAGAGTGAAAAGGTAGGCTATATTAATAAAGACGCTCAAACCATTGTTCCACCGATTTACGATAGAGCATACCATTTTAGGGATTTTATTTTAGTAGAAAAAGATGGAAAAAAAGGGCATCTCAACTTACAAGGTGAGATTGCTGTGCCAATTATTTATGATGATATATGGCAATTTCACAGTGGTTTAGCCGTAGTCATAAAGAATAGAAAATACGGATTTGTCAATAAAGTAGGAGAGGTAATTATACCCATTCAATATGATAAAGTAAACCGCTTTCGAGGAGGGGATTACACCCATGTTTTTATAGCGAAAAAAGTAGGGCTATTTAACAGACATGGAAAAGAAATTATACCTGTAGCATACGATCAAATAGGCTATCCCGTAGATGGACTTGTTTCCGTGCAAAAAGGCAACAAATGGGGGTACTGCAATGAGCAGGGTGAAGTTGTCATTCCGATTATCTATGACCGAGCAAACGGATTTAAAGATGGTTTTGCGCGCATCCAAAAAGACGGCAAAATTTTCTACATTGACCATCAAGGAAAGTGTGTAGAAAATTGTGATTAGTGATTTTTGAAGTCAAAGGAGCAAAACAAATTTTAAGTGTAAAAAAAAGGTTGATGCTTTGAAAGTCAATACTTTAGAACAAAATTTTGCACAATTAATTAGTGTTTGGCACTTAGTTCGTTCATTATCTTACGTCTTATATCTCAAATCTTACGTCTAATTAGCATCAACCTTTTTTATATTTTTACAAAATAGGTAGTCTAGTCACTTCTTTTTACTGTTCTAGTACTTTTATTAAAAATACATACCGCCTCAAAGCTTTAACTTGCGAAGTCAAAGGCTGATTCACTAATTGTTGATTATTAGACAACAATACACTTTCAGGAAGCAACTCTATCAAATTTAAAATATTTCTGCTTTTTACCGCATAGGTCACATTCTCGGCTTTAGAATGTTTAGCCTTAATAATACCGATTAAACTTCCATTGCGATTAAATAAAGGACCGCCACTATTACCGGGCTGCACAGGTACAGACACTTGATAGGTAGATACGTCTCCCTTGTAGCCTGTTTGCGCGCTAATAAGCCCATCTGTTAATTTTAATTCTGAACCCATTGAGGTAATTAAGGGGTAGCCCAAAGTAAAGACATTTTCCCCAACTTGTGCCGCTTGTGTGCCAAAAGAGTAGGAAATATCAGGGAGACCTTCAAAGCGAATATCGTCTATTTTTAGTACCGCCAAATCGTTATTTACATCTTTCACCACCAATCGAGCGTTATAAGAAGCAGTATAATCTCCTTCATTGATGTTGACTTCTAAAAAATCTCCACCTTCAATAACATGGTAGCTAGTAACAATGTACCCATCGGCTGATATGGCAATACCTGTGCCTGTAGCCTTTAATTTTTGTTCGCTTTGTGTTTGTTTTTTAGGAAAAAGTTTGAAATACTTATACCGCAAATTACCCGCTTTAGGAAAGGCAAAATAAATCATATTATGTCTATCTACAGACATATATACCTCATCCTCTAGGCTTTTATCTGGTAAATACCAAGAAGCTTTATAATGACTAGGCGAGCCTGATGTTCCTGTCACCTGCCCAATCAATTCACCTTCGCCCCAATCCTCATAATTTCTAGCTCCAGAAAGGTAAATAACATCATAATTGCCATTTTGGTCTCTTTTTAGAGCTACCTTGTATTTTGTTTTATCCACCTCACTTTCCAATATTTTTTCATACACTCCTTCTAATGGAGCTACCTTTTTTTGTTCAAAATACTTCAACAATTTTTTCTCCGTCCAATCAGAACTTCTTGAAGTAACAGGCAGTTCTAGTCGTTTAGCCTTATTGTAAGTGATCTTATAATTGCACATACTTGTCCAAACGCCATACAGCTCATTGAGGAGGGTCACATCATTTTGAAGTACATCAGGGCAGTGAAATCGAAAGTAATCTTTTTGGCAAGTAGAAAACTGCATAATATGATCGCTAAATGTTTCTTTGCCAATGGCCACCTCAATTTTTACTTTAGCAATATCGCAAAGGGAACCTGCCTTCGAGCGCAGTTCCGCTTTTTGTGTACTGGTAAGTGCCACCGCTTCAAACCCTAAACCTATTAAATAATTAGCAAAATGGTCAAACAATATGCTCCCTGATCTATCTATACGTTCTTGATCTTGAGGATCCAATTCAACATAGGCATAACGCACACCATCCAAAAAATCGTTAAAGCTTAATTGTTTATTGCTTTGTTCTATTGTTACTCTGTCGTTATTCCCATCAGTATTATTTGCACATAAAATGTTATAACTGCCTGATAAGTATAATAGTAGCAGCAAAAAAAAGAAAAAGAACCGTTTCATAACTCGTTTTTTTTGCGTTGATATAAAATTGATTTCACATGTGTATTATATTAGAATACGCAAGATACTCTATAAAGTTTTGAAAATGGTCAAGATTTAGTAGTAAAATTATTTAATCTTTGTCATTTTAAAATAAGCTAACTCTTTTATTATCAATGGCTAAGATAATATGTTTTTTTTTACAGAAGGATGTGAAACCTTGTGAAAACACACTATTTTTTTATGAAATTAAAGAAAATTAACTTTCTAAAATTACCTTATCTATCTTTTTTAAAACGACTGTTTTACACAAAGCTATATATTGTTAAGAAAATATAAAAGTCTTTTGACAAACCTTGATGATACTTGTTGTTGCTTTCCTATCTTTATCGCCCGATAAATTGTTTAAAAAAATACTACTTATGGAGTTAGAATGGATGCTTTATCCACTAGTAATTATGGCGGGTTTACTGGCAGGTTTTGTCAACACATTGGCAGGGAATGGTTCTGCTATTACCCTACCTTTGCTGGTATTTCTAGGGCTTTCCCCCAATGTGGCCAACGGCACCAATCGAGTTGGTGTGGCCATTCAAAGCATTATTGCCTATCGCAGCTTTCAACAGCGCGGTATGGTGCCAATGCAAAATATTTGGTGGCTTATTTTACCAACACTGACAGGCGCAATGCTAGGTGCCTCCATTGCTGTAGATTTAGACGAAGATACAATGAATCTCGCGCTGGGCATATTAATGATTGTATTGCTAGGTGTAGTGTTATTAAACCCTAAAAAATGGTTGGCAGAACAAGTAGCTAATCCTGAGAAAGTCAAGCGTTTATCAACCATCGTCATTTTCTTTTTAGTGGGAGTACATGGCGGTTTTATACAAGCAGGAGTGGGTATTTTGCTATTAGCTGCTTTAGTATTGGGAGCTTCCTATGGCTTAAATCATGCAAATGGCGTGAAATTGCTGTTGGTATTGATATTTACAGTGCCTGCCCTCTCGCTATTTGTGTATATGGGGCAAGTAAACTGGTTTTATGGCGGCTTATTGTCTATTGGGCAGAGTGTTGGCGGTTGGCTAGGAGCGCATTTTGCTACTCGCTATAAAAATGCAAACCTCTGGATACGCCGTTTGCTGATTGTTGTTATTTTACTCGGAATTGTTAAGTTTTTTAAATTGTACGAGTGGTTTGTTTTTTAGCTCTTTGGAGTTTGGAAGGTTTTTAGAGTTGGGAAGGTTACAAAGTGATAAGGTTTTAAAGTTTTTTTAAATAAAAAAATAATTAATATATTGTTGTTTTTATTAATGGAATGAAATGTGAAAAAATAATTTCTGATCTCTAAAAGTCTAAAAGTCTAAAAGTCTAAAAGTCTAAAAGCCAAAAAGCAATTTTACAATTAAAGTAAGTAGGTGGACAAAATTAAACGACATTTGGACTTACTGTAAACTCTTAATATTGAGTTAATTATCTCAACTCTTATGTCTCATATCTTATGTCTAGGTACTTATTAGGCGTAACATCAAACATATCCCTAATTTGCCATTGTCAAGTTATTTCCCTGCTTAAATACTTACGTTTTAATAGTGGAGCTACTCGGTATCGTTCATTATGCGTGTCTTGATAAACAGCTTCTAAAACTTCATAAACATGTTCTACGCCTATTTTTTCCATCCATTCAAAAGGCCCATAAGGGTAGTTTGTGCCTAGTTTCATGGCTAAATCAATATCCGCTACTGTAGCGGTGCCTTCTTGTAGGGTAAAATGCGCTTCGTTGATAATCATACTGATAATTCGTGGTGTTACCATACCTACTCTATCTTCAACTAGCTGATAATCAATGCCTAAACTGTTTAAAATAGGTTGAATAATCTTTTCGTCCTCTGGTTTTAATAAACTCATTTCCCATAAAGGTCGTTGAATAAAAGTAGGCAAAGCATTGAGCCCTATTAAGTGACAATGCACCTTTTGTTGAGCATTTGTAATAGCCTCTAGTAAGCTTTGTTTAACCGCAGCAACAATAACAACTTGACCATCCAAATTAGCATAGCGATAAATGTGTCTAGGAGATTCATCAAAATCCAAATCAATGATTAAATCGTATTGTTTATAAATTGACTGCGCTGTTGCTGCCAATTCTATAGTAAGCTCTATAGTTGCATTTTCTTGTAACTTCTGACTAAGTTCTTCTGTTTTTCTTCCAAAAATTAATATTTTCATAAATAAACAATGATGGAAATTATAAAATCAATCATATTAAGTGTCAAGCACTATTTAATTGTGCATAATTTTATACTAAGGTGTTGAAAATCAGTGCCTAAGTTTAAAAAGTTTCGTTTAATTTGTCTAGCTACTTATTACTTTTGCAAAAGTAAAGCTTTTTAATTGCCAAACATTATTTAATTGTGCAAAATTTTCCTTACTAAGTGCCAAGCACTAATTAATTGTGTATACTTTTGTTCTAAAGTATTGACTTTCAATTTTTTAATCAAACAAAGAGTTCCATTTAATTATTGTGTAGTACTTAAACTTGTTGAACTTGACGATTGTATGTTTTTATTCTGTCATGAAGTCTTTATTTGTTTTAAAAGGGTACACAAATTAAGCAAGTAGTTTTTTTGGGTGTTAACTTGTTTTGTTTAGGGGTAAATAGGTTTAAATATTACTGAAGCTCTCGCCGAAAATATCGTGTGTAATCCCATGATTGCCTTCGGCGACTTACTTTT
>JAHDHV010000354.1 GCA_020631155.1 Bacteroidota bacterium
CCATTGAAAGCCAAAGACTTTGCGACTGATCAAGATGTGCGCTGGTGTCCCGGTTGTGGTGACTATTCTATACTAAAACAAGTGCAAACAAGCATGGCCAAGCTCGGTCTACTACCGCATGAAGTAGTTGTTATATCGGGTATTGGGTGTTCCTCGCGTTTTCCTTATTACATGAACACCTACGGCATACACTCCATTCATGGGCGCGCGCCTGCTTTGGCATCGGGTTTTCGCATTGCTAATCCGAACCTAAGCACTTGGATTATTACAGGTGATGGAGACGGGTTATCTATTGGAATGGGGCATTTGATGCATATTTTACGCCGTAATTTTCGGGTCAATATTTTACTGTTCAACAACCAAATTTATGGCTTAACCAAAGGGCAGTACTCGCCAACTTCCGAACAACAAAAAGTAACCAAATCTACGCCGCTCGGCTCAATTGATTATCCTGTCAATCCACTTTCGTTGGCGATGGGGGCAAGTGCCACTTTTGTAGCGCGCTCAATGGATAGAGACCCTAAACATTTGCAGGCAATGTTACAGCGCAGTGAGCAGCATCAAGGGACTTCTTTCCTAGAAATTTATCAAAATTGTAATATTTTTAATGATGGTGCTTTTTTCACCTTCACCGATAAAGCTACTAAAAAAGCAACAACGCTATTTTTGGAGCAAGGTCAACCTTTATTATTTGGCGAAAATAATGAATTAGGCATCCGAATTGACGGTTTGCAGCCTAGAGTGGTAAATTTGGAGAAAGAAGGATTAAGTGCCGATGATCTTTGGATTCATGATGAGGCCAATGCGTTCAAAGCGCAGATTTTGACCCACTTTTTTGATGATCCGCGACATAAAAAAGACTATTTTCCCCGTCCGTTTGGGGTGCTGTATGCTACGGAACGTCCTTGTTATGAGGATTTGCTATTTGCCCAATTAGAACATGCCGTTGAATCTCAAGGCAAAGGCGATTTAGATGCGTTGATCGCAGGCAATCAGACATGGGAGATTGGGTGATTTTTAATTACGAATTAGAAATTACGAATTTTAAATAGGATAATATTTGTGTTAATTGTTGTAAGTAAGTAACTGGACAAAATTAAACAATAGCTGGAATTGTCATAAATTATTAATAGTCAATTAATTATCTCAAGTCTCCCGTCTCAAATCTTATGTCTAATTACTTACCTAGACAAAATTAATGTTACAGTAGTAAAAGACTAAACTACTCATTTCTAATACTTTAGCACAAAATTGTGCACAATTAAATAGTGCTTGGCACTTATTTCCAATAAACTACAACAATTCCTGTAAACAATACGGTAGTTAAAACAAAAACATCTCCTGTAAAATGGAGGTTGAGTAATAATTTTAGGATTTGTGCCAAAACAATGGCTGCGAGTAAATACATGCTGAGGTTAAAAAGATGTACTAGCCATGCCCAGCGTGCTTGTTGTTGAGCAGAAAAGCGTTCCCACATTCTTTTGAGGGTAATTTGCCATATGCCAATCAAGAAAGCCAGCATAAATAGTACGGTTATTTTTCCTATCATTGTAAATGTGTGGGTGAAGAATGTTTTTCTTGAGAAAACAAAAGAGCTAATAGTAAGTTCAATGATTTGCGCTCACCGAACAAGTCTAATGTGGTCAATCCGCCCTGTTGTTGAAATTTTTTATATTTTTTTTAAAAAAAGCAAGTATATTGAAAATTATAGAACATATTGAAAATGCAGATTCTACGCTTTTTTCTTTTGAAATTTTACCACCACTAAAGGGAAAAAGCATTAGCGCGCTCTATCGCATTTTAGACCAATTGATTGAGTTCAATCCTGCATTCATTGATGTGACTTATCACCAAGCAAGTTATAAGTACAAACCTTTAGCGAATGGTTTGTTTGAAAAAGTAGCTATTAGCAAACGACCCGGTACGGTTGGTATTTGTGCAGCAATTAAGTACAAATATGGTGTTGATGCAGTGCCCCATTTAGTTTGTGGAGGCTTTAATAAAATGGAAACGGAAGATGCTCTGGTGGATTTGAATTATTTAGGAATTGATAATGTATTATTGCTTAGAGGAGACCCTGTTAAGAGCGAAGGGCGGTTTATCGCAGAAGATGATGGCAATAAAAATGCATTGGAACTGGTCGAACAAGTGGTGAACTTGAATAAGGGTGTTTACTTAGAGGACGACTTAACAAATGGCATCAAAAGTAATTTCTGTATTGGTGTAGCTGGTTATCCTGAAAAGCATTATGAAGCTCCTAATTTTACTAGTGATTTGAGATTTTTGAAAAGAAAAGTAGATGCAGGAGCAGATTACATTGTAACACAAATGTTTTTTGATAATCAAAAGTACTTTGATTTTGTAAAAGCCTGTCGAGAAATGGATATTAATGTCCCCATTATTCCGGGGCTCAAGCCAATTACCGCACCGGGTCAAATACAGCGATTACCCGGTATTTTCCATTGCGATTTTCCTGATGAACTAGTAACAGCAATCGAAAAGTGTAAGACTAAACAGGATGCTCGTCAGGTTGGCATTGATTGGACAGTGCAACAATGCAAGGAGTTGTTGAAGTTTGGGGTGCCTTCTTTACATTTTTATACCATGAGTACGGCTAAGGCTTTTCAAGAAATTATGAAAAAGCTGGCGTAATTTAGTGATTCGTGGATTTGTGATTCGTGGATTCGTGATTCGTGATTCGTGATTCGTGATTCGTGGATTTGTGATTCGTGGATTTGTATTAATATCAAAAGTCCAAAAGTCCAAAAGTCCAAAAGTCCAAATAGCCAAAAGTCTAAATAGCCAATAATCACTCCCAAAGCATAGTTCAATGGAACTTTATTCTTATGAAATAGCCTTATTGCCTGTTTATATACTATTTATTTGTATGGCTGCTTTTGTATGTAAAGAACTGCGCTATCCTAATCAGCCATTCAACCGCTTTTTTGTGCCGGGGATATTAGTAAAACTCATTGGTACAATTTTATACTGTAGCATTTATCAGTTTTACTATAAAGGAGGCGATACTTTTGCTTATTTTGATAATGTTAGAAATCTATGGGAAATTTTTTCGGTAGATTTTCCATTAGGCTTAAAAATACTTCTTTCTGATATATTAGCCGTTGATTTAGATGTGTATGCACCTACCAAGCAGTTGCGTTTTTACCACGACCCTCGCACCTTTATGGTGGTTCGTATCACTACAGTTCTAAGTTTTATTAGCTTTAAAAGTTTTTGGTTGACCTCTATCGTATTATCTGCTTTCTCCTTTTCTGGGCTATGGGCAATGTACCGCGTATTTATTGATTACTTTCCCAAGCTATATGTGCCTTTAGCCGTTGCCATTTTCTTTATTCCATCTGTATTCTTTTGGAGTGCGGGTATTAGTAAAGATGCCATTACTTTAAGCGGTTTAGGATGGCTAGTATATGCAAGCTATCATCTTTTTATCAAACAAGATAAAATAGTATTTGCACTATTCATGTTTGCCATTAATTTTTATTTGGTAAAAGTAATAAAGCCATATATTGTTATTGCCTTTTTGCCTGCCATGTTGTACTGGGTCACTGCCTATTATTTTGGTAAAGTAAAAGATATAGCCCTAAAAGCGTTTATGTGGATGCTCTTGTTGAGTGGCTTCGTAGTAGGTACATATATCTTACGAAACAATATTCAAACCGTTGTATACTATGGCATACAGACTTTTGTAGATATGGCTTCTGACTTTCACAGCTATCACGGACACCTTGCCGATACGCGCGGACAGTCGGGTTACTCGTTAGGAGAAATCAGCTTTACACCAATGGGCATTGTGTCCAAAATACCTGCCTCTGTGAATGTTACCTTATTTCGGCCCTATTTATTTGAAGTCCGCAATCCTGTTATGTTGATTAGTGCTGTGGAAAGTACCATCATGTTATTTTTGACCATTGCCATCATTCTGCGCGTTGGTTTTTTTCGCGTATTAGGCATTTTGAAACGCTATCCAATTATTATGTTCTGTTTGTTATATGCGGTCATTTTTGGCTTTGCTGTAGGCTTTACCAGTTACAACTTTGGCGCATTGGTTCGCTACAAAATTCCATGTATTCCCTTTTATGTATCTGCTCTTTTTATGGTATATCATTTATATGAATTGGAAAAAAGGGGGATAAGACTTAGTATCTGGCAACGATGGCGCACTCGAAAGTTTAGAATTATAGATTAGAAAATAGAGGTTAGAAATTAGTAGATTTGTGAGTAGAAAGTAGCATTTTTTTTGTAAAAATACAATTTCGTATAACTTACGAATCCACGAATCCACATCTTTAGCGTTGTATTCCTTGCAATTGACGGTAATTTGCATATTTCAAAGCCGATTGATGAGTAGCAGAAAGGTCTACTTTTGTGATGATACCTGCATCATAGGCTTCTTTCCAACGACTTGCACACAAACACCATTTATCACCAGCCTTCAATCCGGGGAAGCCATACAAAGGAAAAGGAGTGCTTAAATCATTGCCTTTGGCTTTGGTAAAATTTAAAAAATCGGTCGTCATTTCTACACAAACTATGTGCACCCCATAATCATTTGTTCCAGTATCACATTTGCCATTTCTATAAAAACCTGTAGTTGGTTCTGTACTGCAAATTTGCAAAATACCTCCATTTACATTTTTAGAATCCGACATCCGCACTCCTTCTTGATACAAACAACTTTTCAATTTTTCAGTACTAGATTGCGCCATCAATTCCATGCTAAAACCTACCATTAAAAGTAATAATAAACTGGAAAATGCTGTGTTTATATTTTTCATGATATTTTTGTTAATGTATAAATAATTTACAAATCATCTTTGATTAAATTGTGGTATGCTTCAAATCCTGTACTTTTCCACCAAACAGTTTGTAGCTATTTTAACCGCTTGTGGATTCGTGATTAGTGATTCGTATTTCGGCACTTTTTTGTATCGTTGATTTATTTTTGAATAGTTTGTGTAACGACCGCTTTAGCTGTCATAATGCCTTGAATAATAAAAAAATAGGCCTATTAGAAAAAGTCAAAAAGTAATTTGTGATTACTAATTTCTAACAGCTAAAAATCCAAAAGTCTAAATAGCTAAGTGCTAAGCACTAATTAATTGTGCACAATTTTGTTCTAAAGTATTGATTCTCATTGTTTTAATGAAACAATGAGTCCCGTTTAATTATTGTGTAGTACTTAAATATCAATTTTAGCGACAAAGTGTTAGGATGATAATGAAACATACCTGAATTGTCTCCAAAAATTTCAAAAGGGTAGACAAAAGTCATCGTTTTTTTTCGTAGAGCAGATTCATGAATCTTTTTTGCTAGTATTTGCGAAAAAGAAGCGCGAGCAGGTCAAAAATCGGTAGCAAAGCGCAGGCCTGAAGCGTGAGAACGATATTTTTGACAAGCGTTTTTGCTTACTTTTTTCGCGATTGCAAAAAGTAAGTCGCCGAAGGCAATCGTGGAGTTTCAAACCTTATTTTCGGCGAGGGATTCCAATTACTTAACCACATTTACCCCCCTAAACAAACCAACTCAACATTCAAAGAAACTGTTACTTTCATTTGTGTACCCTTTTAAATTTTACTTGATAAAAAAAGAAACAAAAAAATCAAGACAGTGAAATTTTTTTGCTAAAAATCTCATTCACAGCTAAAATCTCCTAAGGTAATACTCTTTTGTTAAAAAAAATAAAAAACTGATAATCAAGGATTTAAACTTTAAAAATAGATTAGCAGGTTCTTAAATTCCGTATCACTACGGATATTTCTTAACGCTGTTCATTCGATTTTCTTAACGCAAAAAATTTCAAGGTCGCTCTTCAAAAGCCAATAAAAAAAGATATTTTATTTTTTGGAAAAGTAAATATTCCTCTTTCATAGTAAAGTGTATTTTGCCTTTCCCTAAATTTCTGACACACTCAAAAAACATCTTCTAAATTAAAAATTCAAAAGGGTACACAAACGTCATCTTTTTTTCTATTTGTGAAAAAGAAGCGCAGGCAGGTCAAAAATCGGTAGCAAAGCGCAGGCCTGAAGCGTGGGAACGATATTTTTGACAAGCGTTTTTGCTTACTTTTTTCGCGATTGCAAAAAGTAAGTCGCCGAAGGCAATCATGGGATTACACACGATATTTTCGGCGAGAGATTCAGTAATATTTAAACCTATTTACCCCTAAACAAAGCAAGTTAACACCCAAAAAAACTACTTGCTTAATTTGTGTACCCTTTTAAAAGTTAATTAATAATTTTTTGATTAAATAAATATTTTTTACTAAATAGTAAGTGAGAAACCCCTAAAAAAACCTATGTTCATATTTACTTAGTTGGTAATTTATATTTAATAAAGTTAAAAATACAGTATATTAAGTCTAAAAGTCTTAGAGTTTGGAGCTAAATTGGCTTTTCACCTTTTATTTTATTGATTAAAATAGC
>JAHDHV010000355.1 GCA_020631155.1 Bacteroidota bacterium
AATCCACGAATACTAAAAAAGGACTCAACCATAAGCCAAGCCCTTTTTTTCTTTTCACTTTAAAAATATTTAAATACGAATTTGCGACTTATAAATTTGAGTGACAATAAAATACATTCATAAAACACCTTAAATTAATGATTTATACAACATCTAACAGCTAAAGCTGTCGCTACACAACTCATTGAAAGTGAAACCGACCATCTACGAATCCACTGATCTACTGATCTACTAATCACGAATCCACGAATACTAAAAAAGGACTCAACCATAAGCCAAGCCCTTTTTTTCTTTTCACTTTAAAAATATTTAAATACGAATTTGCGACTTATAAATTTGAGTGACAATAAAATACATTCATAAAACACCTTAAATTAATGATTTATACAACATCTAACAGCTAAAGCTGTCGCTACACAACTCATTGAAAGTGAAATCAACCATTCACAAATCACTGATCTACTAATCACGAATCCACGAATCACGAATCACGAATCTACAAAACTACCTCAAAAGATTTCTAGAAATAACGATTCGCTGAATTTCGGAAGTGCCTTCATAGATTTGGGTGATTTTTGCATCGCGCATCAATCGTTCTACGTGGTATTCTTTCACAAAACCATAACCGCCATGTACTTGTACGGCTTCTGTTGCGGTTTTCATCGCGACTTCGGAGCAGAATACTTTTGCCATTGCCGAAGCGGTGGAATAGTCCTCATGTTGGTCTTTTAAGTGGGCAGCTTTGAGGCACAATAATCGCGCTGCTTCGATTTCGGTCGCCATATCCGCCAATTTGAATTGTATAGCTTGGTGCTTGCTAATGGGTTTGCCGAAGGCTTTGCGCTCTTTGGAGTAGCCCAAGGCGAGTTCGTAAGCTCCCGATGCGATGCCCAAAGCTTGTGCTGCAATTCCGATTCGTCCGCCGTCTAGCGTTTTCATGGCAAATTTGAAACCGAAGCCGTCCTCACCAATGCGGTTTTCTTTCGGTACTTTCACATCGTTGAACAGGATAGAGTGCGTATCTGAGGCGCGAATGCCCAGCTTGTTTTCCTTCGCTCCAACGACTACTCCATCCCAATCTTTTTCTACAATAAAAGCGTTGATGCCTCTATGTCGTTTTTCCACATCTGTTTGCGCGATAACCAAATAAACGGAGCAAGTGCCACCATTTGTAATCCAGTTTTTGGTGCCGTTTAGCAGGTAGTAGTCGCCCATATCAACGGCGGTTGTGCGCTGCTGTGTGGCATCGGAACCTGCCTCGGGTTCGGATAGGCAAAACGCGCCGATGATTTCACCTGTTGCCAAGCGCGGTAGGTATTTTTGCTTTTGTGCTTCTGTGCCAAAGGTTTCTATTCCCCAACAAACCAAAGAGTTGTTGACGGACATAATGACGGAGCAAGAGGCATCTACTTTCGAGATTTCTTCCATTGCCAATACATAAGAAACGGTGTCTAAGCCACTGCCACCATATTTGGGGTCTACCATCATGCCTAAAAAGCCGAGTTCCCCCATCTTTTTGACTTGCTCAGTTGGGTATTTTTGTTGTTCATCTCTTTCAATGACCCCAGGCTTGCACTCGTTTTGAGCAAAATCGCGTGCAGCTTTTTGTATCATTAAATGCTCTTCAGTTAAAGAAAAATTCATGTGTTTTATTTTTTAATTTAGACGTAAGACATGAGATTTAAGACTTTGTAGGTATTTACATAATCGTTGATTCGTGATTTGTAGATTAGTGACTGGTGATTCGACAATTCTTTAATAGATAATTTCATTTTGGCTATTTTCTGTAACGACAGTTTTAGCCGTCATGATTTTATAAATATTTAGCAACCAAAAGTTTATATCCATTAGAAAAATTAAAAGTCAATTTGTCACTACTAATTTCTGCTCTCTAATAACTAAAAAGCCAAATATCCAAAAGTCTAAAAATCTAAACATCCAAAAAACCAGTTATTTCTGCATCGTCTCAATCATCCTGCTTGTTGAAAAGCCTTGTATATAAGGAATTACAACGACTTCGCCCCCCTTTTGTTCGACTAGAGACGCACCTACGATGTCTTTCTTCTGATAATCGCCGCCCTTTGCTAGTACATCGGGCAGGACGGCCGCAATGAGTTCGTAGGGGGTTGGTGTATCAAAAATGACGACTGCATCTACAAAGTGGAACGCAGCCAAAATACTCGCTCTCGTTTGCTGTTCCTTGACTGGTCGGCTTTCGCCCTTTAAGCCTTTAACAGACTGATCGCTATTGAGACCGATGATGAGTTTGTCGCCTAAATCGGCGGTTGCTGCCAACATTTGTAAATGCCCCTTGTGAATTAAATCAAAACAACCATTGGTAAATACAATTTTTTGCTCCTTGAATCGCCAAAGGTGTAATTTGGGCAGGAGTTGTTCAATGGTGTATATTTTTTGTTGAATGAAATCAAGGGTTTGCATTTTTTTGTGCAAAAGTAAGCTTAAATTTTGTTTTTTTGGAATTGAATGGTGCATTTTTTGGGAGGGGAGATGTGAGAAATGAGATGGGAGACGTGAGATTTACGAATAGGTTTGATTGATGACATAAAAATTATACTTTCTTTTTGGATAACTTGATTATTTAATTGATATTTGTGAAATGTAAACGTAAATATACGCAATTGCCTTAATGGGAGGTGTTTGTTTGTACATTGTGCGTTAGTAGAAGAGGTAAAGTTCCTTAGACTATTAAAAGTAAAACATATATAAAATATTAATTGTGTAATTGCTGCTATAGTCAGTAAAAAAAATAAAAAAAATGCCAGAATATATAACTGAAATCAGAGAAGCCTTTGAGAAAAAGTATTTAAAAGTAAGGTTAAAGGACAATTCTAAACTTGAGGAAGTCCAAAATCTACTCAATAATTTACAGTCAGTAAAAAACGTAAACATTACTAAAAATAAAAGGACAGATTTAACTTTATACCCGTCCTCTTTTTTTAACATAAATGAAGTTGATTCTGAAGTAAAAGTCCAACTTGATAGCTTTTTTTCAGGGAATCCAATTGACCCAATACCAGTAGAAAATAAAATTGATGGAATAAGCGACATAGCGTTTGAGCAAATTGTAGATGAAATAAATATATTTGGAAATAACTTAGAAAAGTATAAAGACCTTTATGACAAGTTTGATGAGGAAGGATTTAGAAATTTCTTTCTTCCACATTTAAATTCAATGTCGAAATCCCATTCGGCAACTGGAGAAACATTTAACAAAATTGGCAAATCAGATATTCTAATTCAAGACCAAGATGGGGCAATCGTATTTTTAGCAGAATGTAAACTGTGGAAAGGACAAGGTGAAATAACGAAAGCCCTTGACCAATTATTTACAAGATATACAAGGTGGCGAGATGAAAAATTAGCTTTAATAATTTTCAATAAAGACATGAAAAAGTTCTCCGAACTAATATCTAAAGCTAAAAGTGCTGTTGAATCTCACAAAAAATTTATTTCAAAAATAAAAGAGAGGTCATCAACATCAATCTTATATAAATTCCAAAATCAAGAAGATGATTCAAAGCCAGTTAGTTTGGAATTAATTCTGTTTAATTGTACCTAAAAAAATGCATTGGAGATAGTCAAACAAATAACCCACAAAAGCGTCTATGCAACAAAAAACAACCAACTCCCGATCTTTTCTTTTTTAAAAAACATCAATACAATTCCCAACTCCAAAAATGCCTTTCCTTTCAATTAAGTAGCTTATCATTTGGATAATCTACTTAATCTAGCTATTTTTATATAGATTAAGCACTTTATCCTATAGATAATCTACTTAATCTATGTTTTTTTTTTAGCAAAAAGAAGGAAAAAATGAAAAATATTGTCATTGGTAGAACAGCTCAAAAACAAGAATTGAAAGAAGCTTTAGCCTCTAACAAAGCTGAAATGATTGCTTTGGTAGGTAGGAGACGAGTAGGCAAAACTTATTTGGTGAGTCAATTATATGGGGAACACATTGATTTTGAAATTACGGGACTTCAATATGGGAATAAGCGAGAACAGCTCGAAAACTTTTCCTTGCGAATGGGCAAACATTTTCCCAATTATGAGCTAACTGCCATACCAAAATCATGGCTAAAGGCTTTTGACGAACTGACGGTAGCCTTAGAAAGTTTGGAAAAGAAGACTAAAATGGTCGTTTTTTTGGATGAATTGCCGTGGTTAGCTACTCGAAAGTCGGGTTTCTTGACAGGACTCAGTTATTTTTGGAATAGTTGGGCGGTTAAACAACAGATTGTCCTTGTGATTTGTGGTTCAGCAGCTTCTTGGATGATTAAAAAAGTCATTAACGACAGAGGTGGATTACACAATCGGGTGACTCGCTTGTTGTACCTTTATCCTTTTACCTTAGCCGAAACGGAAGCCTATTGTCAAGCAAGAAATATCAAATTGAGCCGTTATCAAATCTTGCAATTATATATGGTTATGGGCGGTATTCCAATGTATTTAGACCAAATCAAGGCAGGACTTTCTGCCATTCAGAACATCCAAAATATTTGTTTTGCACCTACGGGCTATTTGCGAAATGAGTTTGAACGCCTATTTGCGTCTTTGTTTAGCGGTTATAAAAAGCACATTACGATCATTCGGGCATTAGCCACAAAACGAAAGGGGCTCACTCGGACGGAAATCATTCAAACGACTCAATTAACGAATAGTGGGAAATTGACGGATATTTTATTTGAACTCGAAACATCGGGTTTTATCACTATTTATGGCGGATATGGAAAAAAAACAAAAGAGAGCCTTTACCGTTTAACAGATGCTTATTCCTTGTTTTACCTTACCTTTTTAGAACCTTTAGGCAAAAATGCACAATTGGACTTCACAAAACTAAGCGACTTACCACTTTGGAAAACATGGAGCGGCTACACTTTTGAAAATATTTGTTTGTTACACATCCACCAAATCCGAAAAGCCTTGAGCATTGCAGGGATGACTTCTTCAATTGCGTCTTTTATCGCTCGTCCAAAAGATGGCTTACCCGGGACACAAATAGACCTTTTGATTGACCGTAGCGACCAGTCTATTAATCTTTGTGAAATTAAATTTAGTGTAATAGATTACATTGTCACTAAAAAAGATGTAAGCAATATTCAAACAAAAAAACAAGTTTTTCGGTATCATACCAAAACGAAAAAACATCTTTTTATAACTATTATTACAACGATGGGGGTAGTCAAAAATAAGCACAAATTGACTATGGTTGACCAAGTAGTAACTTTGGATGATTTGTTTGTGGAGTGATTTAAAATAAAGTAGATTGAAAATTCATAGTTTTTTTTAAAAAAATCTCCTATCTCACGTCTCCTATCTAATGTCTAGGTAATTACACCACTTCAAACAAATCATCCATTGTTAGCGTTTGGTCAATCAAACCAATGGAATGTTGATTGGGTAAAAGCGGAAAAGAGCTTAAAAAAGTGAGAAAAATCTGTTTCTTGGTTTTTGTAGCCGCTTTAAAAATGGCTATTTTAATTCTTAATGCTTGTGCATAAGCCTTTGTCATAATGTATTCTTGATTGTAAAATTTCAATTCTACCAAATTTATAACATGGTCATTTCTATCAATCAATAAGTCAATTTGGCAGCCTGGGAAATCATCGTTTCCCTTAACTGTAAAAGTCGAAGCCTCAGAATAGATACCACTGATGCCTAATGCCTTTTTGATTTGTTGAATATGCTTCAATCCAATGCTTTCAAAAGCGTAGCCACTCCAACTTTTCCATGTTTGTGTCTGACTTAGTTTTTTCCAAGTGCCACTACCTTCACTTCTATTTTTCTCAATAAATTTCAGATAAAACAAAGTGTATTCATCTGTTAAGCGATATTGCAAATCTCGTTTCTTTTTTCCAAAAGCATAATAAGGCTGAACGAAACCTGAATGTACCAACTCCTCTATCACCTTAGAAGTACTCCCTCCGTCAGATAATTTTCCGATGTTGACTATTTCCTTTCTGGTCAATCCCTGTCGTTTATTAGCCAATAATCGAATGATTTTTATATGTTCTTCCGAGTTATCAAATAAGGCAGGGTAAAGCAAAGAAAACTCATCATTTAACAAGCCTGTTTTAGAAAAACAAAGGGCATCAATATTCTGAACAGCACTTTTTCCACCTTCTATTTCTTTTAAATAATGTGGTATTCCACCCATCGCCATATACAATTGCAAGATTTGATAACGGTCTATATTTGGGCTAATCGTTTTTAAGAAAAGTTCTGTTTCCAATAGATTGAAGGGGTTCAAATTAATTCGGCGAGTAATTCTATTGTGTAAGCCACCTTTGTTACGTACCACTTTTTGTATCATCCACGAAGCGGCAGAGCCACATATCACTACTACAATGGCTCGTTTGACTGCCCAACTGTTCCAAAACCAACTCAAGCCTCGCAAAAATCCCGA
>JAHDHV010000356.1 GCA_020631155.1 Bacteroidota bacterium
CTTGCGATGATGGTGACCAGTGTACGGAAAATGATATGGAAGGTATTGACCCATGCGATGGCTCCGTTTGCATCCCTTGTGCTGGTACAGCCGTAGTTGCTTGTACGCTGCCTCCTACTATGTCTCCTTGCGATGATGGTGACCAGTGTACGGAAAATGATATGGAAGGTATTGACCCATGCGATGGCTCCGTTTGCATCCCTTGTGCTGGTACAGCCTTTGCTTGCTGTATCGCCGAAGCAGGAGGCATTATAGGAAGTATTCATTGCCCTGAAGACGATGCCGAAATCACTATCACCAACTATCAAAGTTCAGCAGACTACGAAACTTATGTCATTTTAACCGATGAAAATGGCGTAATTTTAGACATTTTCAATGTTACTAATACAGGAGGGCAACTTTCCATTCCGTATAGCGATTGGGATGCTTTGTATAATGGCACAGACACAGATTATTTTATCTACAGTTACAGTGTACTAATAGGTTCTGCTCCAATGCCTACTCCTGCCAATGGTATAAATATTAATAATATTGGTACGACAGATGAAGGTTGTTATGATATTACTGCCCTAAACAGTTCTTTATATATTCCTGCTCCTTTAATGGTTGTCTGTGAAGAGGTAACAGATAATGGCGATCAGGGTGGTATTACGCCTATTTATTACAATACTTATGAAATTTGTATTGAAGGTGGCACATTGCCGTACAATTACATTTGGGAAACTACAGGCTATGTACGTCATGCTGTTGTAGACATTGGACAAATTAGAATTATCTATTCCGATAATGCTATTTGGAAACTAACTGTTACTGATGCCAATGGCTGTACTATTGGCGATGGTAATGGCTTTACAAATGATCCGAATCAAGCAGGGGGTACAACCGAAATACTTGATATTTATACCTATGTCATTTCTCCAGCAACAACTGGCGGTGATTGTAATAACGGCAGTATCAGCGTATATGTTGAAGGCGGCGATGGTAACTATACCTTTGTTTGGGACGGCCCGGACACTTGGGATGGCCCGCCTACCAGTTTTAATGGAGCAGGCAATAGCAGCAGTGGTGCAGGCACCAATAATGTATCTACTATGACAGGCTTACCAGTAGGATGGTATAGCGTTATGGTAACCGATGGTGAAGGGCAAGAAACAACAGGCTGGTATTGGGTAAATTGCGTTCAACCGGGCAGAGGAAAAACCGCCGAGCCTGTCAAAGTTCAAGCAGAGCTAACTGTATTTCCAAATCCAATTGTTAATAGAGGTTTAGCCATATTCAACATTAGTCAAGACAGTCAAGCAGACATAAGTTTATACAATATCAGTGGACAAAAAGTACAAACATTATACAGTGCTTCTGTCAATGCTAATACAAGTATACAAGCACCTATTGAATTAACAGAGCAATTGCCCAAAGGCATTTATATTGTACAATTAACAACAAACACAGGTGCTAACATTTCAAAGAAAGTGATGATTATAAAATAAATTTAATAAAAATTAAATTTTAGTCATCATCATACTCAACTGAAATGTAGTTATAAACTGACTACATCATAGGCAAGCCCTTCGGATTTATTTCTGAAGGGTTTTTGTTTTTTTTAAAAAATATTTTTAGTCAAAGTGGCTACTTTTTAATACTTTTGAAGTAAAAAACTTATTTTTACGGTTAAAAAACAAATATGACTCTACAAATAGATTTTGAAAAAATCCTATCCTCTTGCAAAGATGACACACTTGCTTACAAAGATGCTAAAAAACAATTCCAAAAACTTGAATCTTATTCAAGACGTGAGCTTAACATTAAACCGATTGACCTACCTATTCTTTTAGATACACATCGTCAATTACGTTCCATTAGAAATAAAAAGGCAAGTTATCTAGAGCAGGTACTTTTACATAATTTTATCAAGGAATGTCCTACTTTACTTAAATGGCAGGAAGAAGAAGAAGTGGACTTAGAAAACGAGACCCTAGAAGAAGTAAAAAAGCGAATAACCTTAAAAGCAGCCTATGCTCAAGATGATACCGTATCGAAATACCTTCATGCTAGTGCACAATTATTGCAATTTGCCATTGATATTGTTAATAGTCCCAAAAACAAATCTGCTAGATATAGAAAGCGAGTAGAGAAAGCATTACAACTTATTTATAATTTATCAGAACGCTATTTTATTCCTGAAGTTAAAGCCCTTCTTTACCAAAAAGCGGAAAACGAACAAGACCAAATTCAATTTTGGTCTTTAAGTGCTTTAGAAGCATACTATGAGTATATATGGTCAGAAAAACTTACAGAGGCAGAAATCCAGAAACTCAATGATATTATTAATACAACCGAAGACCGTTCTATTGTTGTTAGTTGTTGTAGCATTATGGTAGATAAAGGAGTTATGGATGATATGGATGCAACCATAACTGTAGATGATTGGAAAGATAGAGTGGATTATTAAACGTTTATCCACTTACCTTAAAAATAAAAATATATCGTAACTTTCCAAACCCAGGTATGTTTCAAATGTCATGCTTTTCAACCAAACAGTTTTTGCTTATTTTGACAGTGCGTGGATTTGTGATTAGTAGATTCGTGATTCGTTTTCGGACTTTATGATTGCTTTTTGCCTGACCACATGCATGTGGTTCAAGGGAAGCAAATGAAACATACCCATACCCAAAAATTTTTCCTTATCAAAAAACTAAAATACTGATTGTATTTTCTTATATTGACCGACAAAAGCAACATCACAAAACAAACACGAATAGTATGATAGCTTCTCCTTCTGCACCCGAAACAATGAATACCAGCATTACACACCAAAAAAATGAAGCAGGTATCTATGCACCTATTTTACCTGATCTTAAAGATTGGCCAATTTATAAATTGGCTCAAAAGCGCAGTGAATTTATAGATGCACTCCAATTGCAAAGTATGGAGCGCATCCGAAATATATTGGGCAATAACGACCAACGACTACATGATGAATTAGCTCGTGCTCTTTACTTAGAGCGCATCCGTATAAAACAAGAGCCTTGGCGAGTAGACCCCTCTGATGAATGGAGCTTTTGGCAAAAGGTAAATAAGGGATTAGTAGAAAGTTCTTTGAGAAAGGATACGGTATTAGAAGAAAAGATTTTTGAAAAAATAATGAATCGCTATGCGGAAGAAATACCGGGTACATTCAGCCCTAAAAGCTACAATCTAGCCAGTAAAGTACTCCCTATTGCTTTTAATCAACTGTTGAATCGCACCTCAATCAAGGGGTGGTTTACTAAAGAAGATAGTGAAATTAAAATAAGTGACCGCATCATTTCAACAGGAAACATCGAATTAATTCGAGAATTAGCCACCAAAGGCACCATCCTTTTAGTGCCTACTCACTTTAGCAATTTAGATTCTGTACTGATCGGTTGGGCATTACATTCGCTTGGTTTACCGTCTTTTTTATATGGTGCTGGATTAAATCTATTTAATAGTAGAAGTTTTGGCTTTTTTATGAATAGATTAGGAGCTTATAAAGTAGATAGACGGAAAAAGAACATTTTTTATATAGAAACGTTAAAGACCTATTCGCAAATGACTTTGCAATATGGTTGCCATAGTCTCTTTTTCCCGGGTGGTACGCGCGCTCGTTCAGGGCAGTTAGAAAAACGATTAAAGCTAGGATTATTAGGCACAGCAGTTGAAGCGCAACGTTTAAATTTTGTCAATGCTCATAAAATGAACCCTTTGTATAGTGATAAATCTTTGGGTAAAAAGATTTTTGTTGTGCCATTAGTACTAGGTTATCATTTTGTTTTAGAAGCTGGCAGCCTAATTGAACAACACCTCAAACGGACGGGTAAAGAACGTTACTATATTGGAAAACAACCATTTCCAAGCTCTTACAAAATTGCTAAGTTTTTATGGAATTTTTCCTCCGTTAACTCCAAAGCAACCCTTTCTTTTGCCGAGCCAATGGACATTTTTGGTAATCGCGTAAATGCCTCAGGCCAAAGTCTCACTCCTGACGGTAACCCTATTGACATTAGTGCGTATTTTAAATCAAATGGTGAATTTACCATAGACACACAGCGCGATTCCGAATATACAAAAATGCTGGCAGACACCATTATCGAAAAATTTCATACGGCAAATACCGTTTTGTCCAGTCATTTGGTTTCCTTTGTTGCCTTTCAGTTGCTCCTCCGCAAACATCAACGCTTAGACTTATACGGTGTGCTGCGCCTTCCACAAGAAGATAGAGAAATTCCATTTGAAAAATTTGTTCGTGTCGTAGAACTCATTCGAGAAAAGTTGAAAAAAATGAGCGATGCCAACGAAATTCAAATCAGCAATCGAGTGCAAACAGATGATATTAGTGACCTCATTAAATATGGCATCCTTAATCTAGGTGTTTACCATAATGAAGACCCTCTAGTAATTAATAAAGATGGTAGTATCCATAGCGAAAATATGAATCTGTTGTACTACTACCACAATCGTTTGCTAGGCTATGAATTGGAAAAAAGTTTTTGAGATTGGCTTTTTGGCCGCCTAGAGATTAGAAATCAGATTTTAGAAGTTATTTTTGTATAAAACATCCATAATTAAAAAAATCATTCGTAATTCGTAATTGTTAATTCGTAATTAATTATGTCAGTTCAAATTGCCTATACCGCACTAACCATTATTATGGTCATAATCATCCTAGTAGGATATTACAAAGCTCTCCAAAAAAGTGGAACAACTGCCAATGCTAGTCGAAATAAAACACTATATCTATTATTAGCTTTTTTGGCATGGTTTATTTACCTTCACTTTGTTTCTCAAAATTATTTCCTTTACAATTTTTCTTTTCCTCCTCGCTTCCCTTTACTTGTTTTTATTCCAACTTTATTATGCATAATATTTGTACCGTATATAAATAGAAATAGTCCATTAGTAAAAGCTTTGCCAAAATCATGGCCTGTTTATTATCAAACTTTTAGAATATTTGTCGAAATAACCATTTATTATACTTTTATCGCTGGCATCATTCCCATTCAAACTACTTTTGAAGGTTATAATTATGACATACTCATTGGCTTAACTGCGCCCATTATTGGCTATCTGGCATTTCAAAAAAAATGGCTGTCCGAACACGCGCTTTTAATTTGGAATATTGTTGGTATTCTTGTTTTGGCATCCGTTATTGTTATTGCAATGACTTCCTTTTTCGCGCCTCAGCTCTGGGGTTCTGAAACGCCACTTATCGCCAAAGAATTTACCATCTTGCCCTACTTATTACTAGCAAGTTTCTTAGCCCCCTCTGCCCTATTTATGCATTCCCTATCTATTGTTCAACTATTGAATCATCCAGAAAAAAGCCAATAAAAAATTCTTATTCAGCATAAAATACTTTCAAACGAGAAAACATTAATAATAATTCCATTCAACTAGGAAACTTATTTTAACCTTAATTGGTTGTATAAAGGAAGATTTGTAAATATTCTTGATAGAAAAACAAGTATGTTTCCAATACCATGCTTTTCAAACAAACAGTTTTTACTTATTTTGACAGTTCATTGATTCGTGATTAGTAGACTCATGATTCGTTTTTGGACTTTTGATTTCTTTTTAAACGAGTTCTGTAACGATGGCTTTAGCCATTATATTTCTTGCAAACAATTATTAATCAATAATTTATGCATAAAAAATATAACAAATAATTTCTGATCGCTAATTTCTAAAAGCTAAATAGCCAAAAGTCTAAATAGCTAAAAGGCAATCTCACAACCAAAGTGTTAGGAAGAAAATGAAACATACCAAGATACTTTAATACTTAAATTAATCATCTCAAGTCTCCTATCTCACATCTTATGTCTAACTTAGTACCATAATTATCATCTAAACAATCCCATTCTACATGAAAAAATTATCCATTCTTCTACTATTGTGTCTAGGCTTGTATGCCTGCTCCTCTACTTCTAAACAAGCAGATGGCACTAAAATTGCCAAAAAGAATACAGCTAAAATAGATACTGTCGCAGCCAAAAAACAGGACATCCGTACACTACTAGATATGGTAGGCTCTGCAAAAATGGCCTTAGAGAGCATTGATCAAATGATGGGTACTTTTAAAACAACAATGCCACAAGTTCCTACTGAGTTTTGGGATAACTTTCGGGGTAAAGTTAAAGGAGAAGATTTAGTAGATTTGATTGTCCCTATATATAACAAGCATTTCACTTATGATGAAATACAAGGTTTAATTCAATTTTACAAAACACCTATCGGGCAAAAATTCATCGAAACTTTACCAGCGATCAGTCAAGAATCATCAGAAGCAGGCCGACAATGGGGCGAAAAAATCGGCTTAGAAGTCATCAAAGAACTAGAGGAAAAAGGCTATTAGTAGTCAGAAATTAGATATTAGAAGTCGGAAATTAGATCACTGTAAAGACAATTCAT
>JAHDHV010000357.1 GCA_020631155.1 Bacteroidota bacterium
GTTAAAAAAAATAAAAAACTGATAATCAAAGATTTAAACTTTAAAAATAGATTAGTCGGTTCTTAAATTCCGTATCACTACGGATATTTCTTAACGCTGTTCATTCGATTTTCTTAACGCAAAAAATTTCAAGGTCGCTCTTTTATATGAACAAAAAAGTGATGTTTTATTTTTGGGAAAAGTGAATGTCTATTTAAACAGCATTTTGCCATTCCCTAAATTCTTGACACACTCAACTTATTTAAAAAGAAGTCAAAAAAAACAAAAACGAATCACTAATCTACTAATCACCAATCCACGACCTATCAAGGTAAGCACAAGCTGTTTGATTGAAACTATAGTATTTGAATTATATTAATGTGGTGGAGGTGGCAATGGCGGAGGACCATGATGAGGTCGAACTAAGGGGGATTTACTGATTAACTTTTTTAATCGAGTTTGTTGTTCCTTACTACAAACTTCTTTTAAAGCTTGTATATGTTCAATGTGTTGCTCTTCAATGTATCGCTGTTGTTCGTTGATTTGTTGTATTAATTGTTGTAAGGTATCTGTTTTTGTGGAAGCTTTCCAAGTTGCGATGAACAATTCTCTTTTTGCTTTTCTTATTTTTTTATGTGCACTTCTAATGCTTTGAAAGTGAGCAGATTGTAAATCTTTAAACTGTTCAGATTGCTGTTCTGTTAATTCTAATCTTTTTTTGTAAAAATTTTCAATGCGTTTTTGCATTTTATCAAAATGGGCAGGACGTGGTAAGGAGTGTTCAAAATGCGGATGTAGTGGTCGGCGAAAGTGGTGATACCCAATAGTCGCCAAGGTGGATATATTGAGAATGGTTAACAATACAAATATCCAAAATATAGTTCCTTTTTTTGTGAAATAGTCCATTGTTTGTTATTTTATAGGAGACATAAGTAATTCTACAATAATAAGTTGAACCAGTTGCCTTTGTTATTTTGCCTTGTAATTCGTTGAAAAGCCTCGCCAGAGCTCCACTATGCCTACGTTTTTCGCCTTGTACAAAGCAAAACTACTTTGGCTTTATGGTTCAACTTATTATTTCCGCATTACTAAGGTATAGGGGGAAATGGCTCATAGTGGCTTTTTGGCTTTGTATATTCACTAATCACTAACCTCAATATATTGATAATCATAGGTAGAGCTGGATTGTCCTAGTAGATATTCAACGGCTAAGGTATTCAGCTTGTCATCGCTTTGAATGGCGGTAATTTGTGTTTGCTGTTGGGTGTAGTTACTACCTAGCCAAATGCCTAAATAGATGCTACCAATAATGAGGCAAAATAGAAAAGCAGGTTGTAAAGCTCTGATATACCATAGATTAAATATATAATTTTGTCTTTCGGACTGTTGATTTTTAATGCGTTGTTCTAAACGTGTATAAAAAAAAGGATTGGCTTTAATTGGCTCCCAATTATCCAAGCTATGAAGCGTTTTGTCCACTTCTTGCTGGCGTTTATCGGCTGAAAGTTTAGGTCGTTTCATGAACTATATGTGAAAATGTTTTTTTATTAAATGGCTTGGTAATGAGCCTATTTTATGTTCCAAATCTTATGTTTTAAGCACCAAACACTAATTAATAGTGCACAATTTTGTTCTAAAGTATTGGCTTTCATTATTTTAATCAAGCAAAGAGTCCCGTTTAATTATTGTGTAGTACTTATCCGTACTTGTCAACGATTTGAGTGATAATAGTGATGTAATTTTTTTTGTAAGTTCTTTTTTGCTCGATGTAGCAACGATTCTACAGCAGATAGCGAGGTGTCCATGACTTCGGCGATTTCTTTGTAGCTTAAATCTTCATATTTATGAAGGGTAAAAGCAATTTTTTGGCTATTGGGCAATTGCTCGATCGCTTGTTGAAGCACTTTTCTACGTTCTGCCTGTTCGATCTGTTGCTGTGGAGAAACTTGTTGATTATCAGGTACTTGTTTAGCTACTTCTTCGCCACCAAAAAAATTTTGTAAGCTACCTATCCATTGTTTGCGTTTCTTTTTTTTAATCAAATTCAGCGATTTATTGACTGCAATTCGGTACATCCAAGTAGATAGTTTCGCTTCTGCTCGAAATTTATGAATGGACTTGAATACCTCCATAAAAACCTCTTGAGCTACATCTTCGGCATCTTCTGTATTTTGCAAAAAACCATAACAGGTATTTACCATTTGGTCTTTATATTCATTGACCAAACGTTCAAAAGCCCTAGGCTCTTGTCGCTGTAAGGCTTCAATAAATGAGCTTGTTGTATATGGTTGCTGGCGATTAGGTGGTTGATTCATAAGTGCTGACTCATAAGTACCCAGATGTAAGATATGAGACTTGAGATAATTAATGCATTATTAATGGCGTATAATACTTGGTTTTGGTATAATTTATTGATAATAAATGAGTT
Organism: Bacteroidota bacterium; assembly: GCA_020631155.1. Taxonomy (GTDB): domain Bacteria; phylum Bacteroidota; class Bacteroidia; order Chitinophagales; family UBA2359; genus JAHDHV01. Next base: position 2,408 of record JAHDHV010000357.1, read on the forward strand.
ATCTCATGCCTTAGATGGTATATCTAAATACCTATCAATAAAAAAAAGCTGCCTTTATAAGTAAGACAGCTTGTAGATAAAAAACTTGCGTGCTATTTTATTTTTTTAGTGAAAAAAAACATTTTCACTTTTCCATTTCTCTTTAAAGCTTATTCGCCATCGCCCAATTCTTCGAGTTTGCTTTGTGCTTCGGTAGAACCTTTGTCAGCAGCAATACTGTAACATTCTCTTGCTTGGGCTTTATTTTTGCCTTCCAAGCTTTTGGCGATTTTTACCAAAGTTGTTGGTTTGACACTGTAAAAAAGACTTTCTTTTTTCAAATAATTATAACAATCTGGTGAGTAGCCCTTTTGTTTGCAATATTTTTCTGCCTTTTTAATTTTTCGTTTCGATGCCGTTTTCTCCATTTCCTTAATACGGCGGTTGCAATCTTCTATTTTAGACAGAATATTCTTTTTATTGTCTCCTTTAGAATCTGGTAAAATGCTCTGGTATTTTTGGCGAGCTACTGCATAATTGCCTTTATTAAAGGCCAAGCGCGCCGATTTAAGTAGGCGACTGTATTCTTCTTGTCGTTCTTTGGCAATAATTTTAGCCGAACACTGTTCAATGCGTTTGCTAATGTGCTTGTCGTCTGTATCAAAGTTAAGAGCTTGGCGATAATGCTTTTGTGCTGTAGCGTACAAGCCTTTATTGTAGGCATCATCGGCTTTGGTAATCAAGTCAACATACTCTTTTTTAACGCTTATTTTTTGCTTACATTCCGCTATTTTAGCGTGAGTTTCAGGCACATCTCTGTATTCCAACATTTTCTGATATTTGCGCTTTGCGGTTCTATAATCTCCTTTGGCAAAAGCATCTTTAGCTTGTTTAGAAACGCGATCATAAGAAATATCAAAAATCGTTTTAACAGGTTTAGTTTTAGCTATTGGTAAATCAGGGCGGCGAGTAGGAGAAATAGGTTTCTTTTTTTCAGGCTTTTTAGGTACTGGTTTTGTTTTCTTAGGAGGCAGTGGTTTTTGTGCTACTGTACGTCTATAAACGGGTGGTTGCACAGGTTTAGAACTGCGGTAAGGCGTAGCATCTGAGGCACCTTGCCTACTGCTTGTAGTAGGTGGTTTTTTATAAGTTCTATCGCCAGAAGTCGTTCTACCATTGCCAGCATAAGCATCTTCTCGATAAAATTTACTCTCTTTAGGCTCGCGAAGGGGAGCATATAGTCTAGGGTCTTTTTTCTTCTTTTTTTTGGGTTTCGGAGCAACTGTTTCCGTTTTAGGCTCCTCGGTAGGCGGCAATTCCTCATCAGGAGAAGCCAATGTGAGTAGTTGGGCAGAGTCTTCTTGGATAGCCATTAACTCAGGGTCAACCTGTAGGCTGCTTGTGTCCTCCTCTGGAAGCAATGCCTCATCAGTAATAATTTCATTGGGTGCTTCCACATCGGCCATAGCAGGAGGTTTAACCTGTGCAATAGCCTGTTCTACTGCGTCTGCAAGCGTGATGGTATCTAATTGCAAGGAAATATTACAACTATTAACCAACTGTAAAATTTCTTCATTTTCTTGATCTAAATAGAGCGCATCGTATAAAGTTTTTTTCGCTTCTTTAAAGTTTTTAAGCGTTAGCAAACTATCTGCAATAACCAAAAGCTCCATTTTTTTAGCATCAATCGTTTGATTAATGGTTTCCAATTTGCGTGTAATGGTTCTATTTTTAGGGTTCAGCCCCAATACATTCTCATAGGTTGTTCGTGCCTCTAGCAAATTATTTTTTTGGTAAAATTGATCGCCTTTTTGAATCAATTGTTGCTCTTTTGCTTTACCTAATGAACGTTTTGCCTGAATAATGGCAACTGTATCCTCAATATCTATTTTTAAAGCCTCCTGAATCTCTTGAATAGCCAAGTCATACTGACTATTTTTGGAAAAGGCGAGGCTTTTATCCATATGCTCGTTAAATAATTTGGTGGGGCGAGAACTAGTATATTTATAACCAAAGGCCACACCTACCGCTAACAAAATCAGGCATATGAGTGCGAGGGCTTTACTAGAGGAAAAAATATTTTGCTCGTTGCCTTCGGGGGTATATTTCACATCCCAAGCCGCGGGCGGTGCTTCATCAGGAATAACCATGCCTTTGGCAGACGATTTTTTGTATTTGTCATTAGGATTATCGCTAGAAGCTACTGCGGGCGCATTTTCAATTTGTATTAAATAAGCGGAATAGTTTTGTTTAGAATTGGCAGAACATACATTTTGTATTTTGGCAATAATGTCTTTATTCAACTTATCTGTTCCATCACCTTGCGATAGTAGGTATTTGATATTTCTATCTTGCAAGCTTTGTGAAATGCCTTGAGAAGATAAGAAAAAGTAGTCATTGGGTTGAATATCGGAGATAATGGCGGAGCTAATCCAGACGGGATCGCTGCCAGATATAGTGCGAGGTACAACTTTGCGCTTGCCAGCATCGTCCCACACATTGGTCATATGGTCATCGGTGCGGTAGAGTAGTTGATTGTTGCGAACAACATACACTCGACTGTCGCCTACCCAAGCTACAGAAACTGTATCATCGTCATTAAAATAAATCAAGGCGACAGTTCCAGCAATGCCCCTATAGGAAGGGTTTTGTTGGGTATATTGATGTAGTTTACGCTCGGCATAGCGCAGTGCCTCGTTCATATAGAGTTGCCCAACCCGTTTTTTGGGTGGGTTGACTTTTTTGAAGTAGTCATCAAAAGCAGAGCAAATGATTTGAGAAGCCATATCACCGTTGCCGCGTCTGCCTTGCCCATCAGACAAAATGAACAACCTATCAGCAGTAGTTACCGTTTCAAATGTGGGAATAACATTGTCTTCATTGACAACCTGCTGTCCTATTTCACTAATTCCATATGGCTTTCTAATGGTTATCTTCATGGATGTGTTTAATCTTGGTATTGTTGGCATTTACTAGTAGAAATACCTTTTATTTAGCAATGAGTAAAAAACGACTTTTTTTATTTTGGTGTTTGAATTATATTAAAGTTTGGAAGGTTGTAAAGTTACAAGGTTTTAAGGTTTTTGCCTTTGTAATATAATTAAAATTAATGCTTATTTATTTTTTAGTCAAAAGCATATAAAATTTAAAAACACATTGTTTTTTTACAATCTGACTATATAGCATGTGATCAGCTTAAGCTAATCCAAACGCTAAAATGATAAAGCTGTTATAATATTTATTTTTTTGACGCAAACTTTGTCTATTCGTTAGCTTTTTTAGGAATAAAAAATGTAAAGAAACACATTTTTTTAAAAGTAATTAAGCGAATATTCAATTGGCTTTGTTTGCATTTCAAATTAGCCTTTATTTTGTTTAATAGAATTTAACTCATCCATTGTAATATTGGTAATTTGAGCAATTTGCTCATCCGTGAGTATTCCTAATTCTAAAAGAGCTATAACAGTGTTTTTTTCTTTCCTTTCTGCTCGTTTGCGCTCTTGTTCTGCTCGTTTGCGCTCTTGTTGGATTCCTGTTTCAAGTCCTTCTTTATATAGGTCGTCTTGGGTAATATCGTAGTATATAGGCATAAGAATTAGTCAAGGTTTTGTTTAATGGAATTAAGTTTCTCCATAGTAATATTAGTGATTTTGGCAATTTGCTCATCTGTGAGTATTCCTAATTGTAAGAGGGCTATCACAGTGTTTCGTCTCTCTCTTTCTGCTCTTTTACGGTCTTGTTCTGCTCGTTTGCGCTCTTGTTCTGCTCGTTTGCGCTCTTGTTGGATTCCTGTTTCAAGTCCTTCTTTATATAGGTCGTCTTGGGTAATATCGTAGTATATAGGCATAAGAATTAGTCAAGGTTTTGTTTAATGGAATTAAGTTTCTCCATAGTAATATTAGTGATTTTGGCAATTTGCTCATCTGTGAGTATTCCTAATTGTAAGAGGGCTATCACAGTGTTTCGTCTCTCTCTTTCTGCTCTTTTACGGTCTTGTTCTGCTCTTTTACGGTCTTGTTCTGCTCGTTTGCGCTCTTG
>JAHDHV010000358.1 GCA_020631155.1 Bacteroidota bacterium
TAACGCTGTTCATTCGATTTTCTTAACGCAAAAAATTTCAAGGTCGCTCTTTTACCCGAACAAAAAAGTGATGTTTCATTTTTGGGAAAAGTGAATGTCTATTTAAACAGTATTTTGCCATTCCCTAAATTCTTGACACACTCATATCTAAAAGGCAATTTTACAACCAAAGTGTTAGGAAGAAAATAAAATATACTCTGACTTTTTCTCCAATTATATATAAATAATCTCCTAACTTATTTTCGTAAGAACGAATTATCTGATGAATTTTTCCAGTTTTTACATCTGCTCTCATTTCAGAAAGCCCCTTTTCGACCTCTGTTTTATTAGATAATGAGGAAAAGGATGAAATGCCATTTCTAATTTGTTCCTCAAAATATTGTTCAGGCTGATGTTTTCCACAATAGAGAAATTTATCCTCTAAATCAGGATGAATAAAATATTTTTCTAATTGAGTAATTTCAAACCCTGCGTTCTGCATCGCTTTTTCTACAGTTGCTAAAGCTGGCATTTGGATAATGGAATCTTCCAACATTTTCGGAAAATAATGATTCAACCAGTAGCCCTTCATTTGTTTGGGTGTCGAAGTAAAAATCACGATTCTTCCACCTTGTTTTAAGATAGAGTAAAGTTCCTCAAAACTTCTGTCTAAATCCGTCCAATGGTGAATGGTTAAAGAGCCGATTATGCCATCAACATGATTTGCTTGTAAGCCTGTATGTTCGGCTGAACCTATTCGCCATTCAATTGCATTATTCCTGTTTTTCGCTTTTTCAAGCATTTTTTTAGAAGGGTCTATTCCGATGAATTGGAAGCCTCTCTTTTGAAATTCAATGGTATAACTGCCTGTTCCACAGCCGATATCCAAATAAATACCCTCTTTTTGGGGAGCTAAATGTTTAATAAGATTTTCTGTTAAAAGCTTGTCTGCCTTTCGAGTTAAGTTGTAATCTTTACCAATTTTATCGTATTTTATTTCCATTGTGTTTTTTGTTGGTTTAATGTGCGGTTATATGAGATTCTCTCCTAAACAATCCACTTTACCTACGTTTGTTTCTTTTTTACAGTAATGCTTCTCTTTTCATTTAGATGACATTTTGTTGTTCCCTAAATCCTTGACACACTCTAAATAATTTGCCTATGAATTATTTACTTGATTGCAAGCCATCGTTCAGTTCGTCCTCTATTTCGCTTAGGTATACTTTATCTACATAAGTCGAATATCCCCCTTGCATTTTTATTCCTTTAAGGTATAATTCTTTGGCTTTATGCAATTTATTCATGTATTCTTCTTTTTTTGCTAAATGCTTATAGGCTAATGCCTGATAATAATGGTTTTCTGCATTATTATTGTGCTCATTTTGTTTATTTAAAGCATCTATTGATTTTTCATACTCCTTCTCTTCCAAATATAAGACTCCTAAATGAAAATAATCATACAAGCCTTCTTGATACTTATCATCTTTTAGCTTTGATTGTATTATATCTATTGCTTTCTTTTTTTGCCCCAATTCTTTATAACAGATCGCTCTTGCGATTTCTAAATGATACGCTCCATCTGATGAATAACCTATGTCGTAATTAACCAAGCTATCTAAGGCTTCTATATCTTTAATCGCTCCTTTATAATCTCTAAAAAACTCAAACCTACACCAGCCTCGATAACCCAAATAATCTTTAGGTTTTAATTCCACTGCTTTATCAATTAATTTTTTCCAGTTTATGAAATCGCCACTTTTTAAATAGGCTACTGACTTTGAATGATAAGCTGATGCAAAATATGGACATTTTCGTATTGCTTCATCATAAATCTCTTGGAACTCTCTACTAAATTGATAGTATTCTTTAGCACCTTCCGCTATTTGACAAGCTTCATACTGAAGTGTATCTCCATAATACTTAAATGCCTCACAATTTTGAGCGTAAGTAATTTGACTACTCAAAAAAACAATTATTATCAATACTTTTTTCATGGTAATATTTCGATTAATTTGCCATTCTCCATCTTAAAAATTAAATACTGGTAATAGTCTATTGTTTGGTTTTGCATGGATTTAATTTTCCAACCTTTGAGTGACTTTGTAATCCGAAGCAACTCATTGACTATTAGTGGAGCAAAGTTTTTCTCTTCGTATAAACTATTCATGCCCAACACTCTAAATCTACCACTTTCTCCTTGACAATTAACTATAAATCTTATTCTAATTAATCCTGTTTCCTGAATAGGTTTTTCTAAACGATATTCTTTAGCAAACACTTTTTCTATGGCTATCTTCTCGCCCTCATATTCTAGTCCATTTCCATCATTAAAATATTGCACTATTTTATCTTCACCATTGCAAATGCTAAAATCACTTTTATCTATTGACGCATCATAGGCAATGTCTCCTACCCATCTTAAATATTTTTTTTGTTCTGGAACTTTAGTAGATTCCGTATTACAGCTATTCAAGATAAGCATTATTAAAATCAGGTATAGTATTTTCATCTTTTGTTTTTATGGTTTACAACGGTATGTTTCATTGATTTTCTAACACTTTCCTGTTCATATATAGGTGATTCAGGTTGCTATTTAGACTTTTGGCTATTTAGCTGTTAGAAATTAGTTAAAATAAATTACTTTTTAACTTTCCTAATGGATATAAGCTTTTGATTTTTATAGTATTATGACGGCTAAAGCTTTCATTATAGAAAATATCCAAAAAGAAATCAATAAATCAATCAGTAAAAAATGTCCAAAAACGAATCACTAATCACGAATCTACGAACTGTCAAAGTAAGCACACACTGTTTGGTAAAAAAACACGCTATTTGAAACATACCTTTACAACTTCTAAGCACATATACTAAGCTCATTATATCATAAGTTCGCACAGACAGACGCGATTAATCGCATCTCTACCATTTTACCCCCCACAAATGCAATAAATACCCCAAAAAAGGCAGGCAAACCAGCGTTCCAATAAAATCGGTGGTGGTGATGGTGCCTGTTAGGGCTAGGGAAATGAAGAAAAAAGTAAAGGCAATTAACAAACTGACCAATAATGCTTTTTTGAAAATGGGTAGTATGAATGGAAAAGATGGTAAGGAATTATTTATTTTATAATGAGTTTGTTCTTTGATGTGGGCGAGGCTATACTGCTGTTGTAGGATGAATAGGGTGCCGAAATTCAGGAGTAGGAGGCTGAGTAACATTAAGCCCCATTCACTGACGGTTGGGATGGCTGCGTTGGGGATGGGCAGTTTTTGTACGTTGAGGTCGTCTAGGTAAAAGCCGTCTGCGGTAACGAAGTCGTCACTGTGGAGGTAGAGGTGTAGCTTGATTTTTTTGCCTATAAAAGTGTTTAGGCTTATTTTTTCTCGCACCCATTCTTTTTGCTTGCCATCGTAGAGGGGGTAATCGGTATTTTGGGAAGGTACACCTAAATGAGCATACTCGCCACACAATACGGTTAGGGCGGAGGTTTGCAAATCTTCGGCTTCTATTTGCACATAGTCGTAGCCAGTTTCAATGTCCCATTTTGCCCAAAATTGCAGTGTTGCATGGGCGCAGTCCGTTAAATCAAGGGTGTCTAGTAAAATTACCCTATTATCGGCGTTATTTTCATAGGAAGTATAGGGCGAATCCGTTAAACAACTTGGGGGCGAAATAAAGGCTTCATCGGTTAAATTCCAAGCAAAATTGTCTGTTAGGGTTGATAATTCTGGACTATTTGAAAAATCATTTTCATGATATTGAAAAGGCGTACCCAAGTGTTTATTGACTTTCTGGGAAAATACAATCGCGCCTGCGTCATTGCTTACTTTGATGTAAAAAGAAATGGAATCGCCTATGTTTAGCTGCTCATTGAGTTGAAAAAATAAACTACTGGTGGTTGTTTGAAATTGTCCTGTGCTAGTTACATAAGCTCCATTACCTGCATTTGTTATTGCTTCGTCAATAGGTTCAATAGATACGGTAAATCCTTCTCCTTGCTGCAAGCCTAATTCCATTAAAGAAAATTGTACAATGGCGTTTTTGCTGTCAATGTATTTATCGCCAAAATCATTGATGACTGCATATTGTTGTATCAAATGGGCGGCAGCCAAATTTTGCCACATATTTTGTTGGCATAGTGGAATGATTCGCTCTTTGGCAGGCCAAAAACCATCGTTTTGAGAGCCAACTTCGGGAATAAATGCTAAAATTTTATCTTTACTCTGTTGTTCGCCATACATCCAATCGTCTGAATTTCCATTCATCAAATAATTTAAGGTCTCGTTGCCTGTGCCTGTTAAATAGTGGTTTTCCTGCGTCATCCAGTCGGCATATTCTCGATATAAGGTAGAATCGGGAGTATAAGACGAAGGTTCATAACCCCAGGGATAGATGAGCAAATTGCTGAAAGAGTGATAATTGAGGGTTATTTTGAACTGATTGTTTTCGCATAAAAAGCGAACTGCCTGCGTTTCGGCTTCCGAAAAAGGAGCAGCCCCTCGATAGGTTTGTGCATCTCTGTCTAGCGAAGAACCCACATTGTCATGCCCCCATTCATAGCCATAATTTCGATTTAAATCCACCCCATCTATACTTGAATCAAAAAAGCCATCGCCATCATTATCCTGTTTATTTTTCCGCCACATGCCGCCGCCCTCGGGCGCGATTTCTTCATTATACACATAACCATCAGGATTAATACAGGGAATAAAACACAATTCTGTATTATTGATTAGATGGGTAATTTCCTCCTCTTTTCCATAATTTTCCAACAAATAATGCATATAAAAAATCATCTGCATCATAGACATCGGCTCGCGCGCATGATGCAGAGCAGTATACAAAATTTGCGGTTCTACGTCCTTTTCATCAATGTTTGGGTTGTCGGAAATTTTGAGCCAGTAGATCGGTCGGTTTTCGTGGGTTCGGAAGTTACCTATTTCGGTACGTGCAGTGATTAAATGCCCATATTCGGCGGTCATGCTGTCGAGTTCGGCGAGCAGTTCGTTATAGGTGAGGTAGCCGCCCATTGAGCCGTAATTAAATCCTTCTGGCACCGCATAATTTCGCACAGTACTTTCTTCACACAATTCCGTTGACTGCTTTTTTTGTCCTGTCGTTGTTTTGTTTCGCTCTACATAATAGTTAGTCAAATCGTCTTGTAAAACTTCATAGGTAAAGCCTGCGGCTCGGATTTTTATCAATTCCGATTCCGAAAAATCACCAATAAAAAACGCATCTTTTTTGTGAATACCATGATCTACTGCCAATCCCAAACCTGCTAATTCGGTTAAGCCATTTTCGCTTGTATAAATTTTTACTTGAGCATACTTTTCTTGTTTGGGGGTTTGGGCTGTAAGCGTTATTAAGCAAAAAAAGCTGAACACCATGTAAATATATCGCCAATTTTCTTTCATAGAGGTAAGTTAAGACACTCCTGCAAAATTGCGAGGAATGTATTAGTTTGTTTTTTTCATAATACGAGTTAGCATTTTGGTGATGTGAAGTGATGTGAATTACCCCTTTATCTTGAAATTTTGTCGTTCCTATATTTTCAAACGTGTAAATATACAAATAGTGTGTGAGGAAATGACATAGTAATATCATAACTTTTTCCAATAAAAAAAGCCTTGTTCAAAACATACTATTGTATTGTTTGAACAAGGCTAAGTACCTAGACATAAGATATGAGACATTAGATTTAAGATAGTTAATTCATTGTTAACAACTTATTATAAATTCAAAGGTCATTTACCTTTGTCTAATTACTTATCTTTTCTAAATACAAAACAATAGAGGCGGGGTTGTCTGCCTCTGCTTGCGATTGAATGAATAAACTGAAAGAGGTTACTATTTTCCCATAATTGGGTGTTTCACTAAAATAAATAGGGGGGGAGCGATTGCTATAAATTAAGAGGTCCCATTAATTATTTCCACATTACATAAACGGATAAGCCTTCAAATCTTTGCTAAATAATTGTGCTATAATAGGGGAATAAGCCTTCAAATTTTTGTTAAATAATACTTGTTGAATATTAGGAGGGTGCGTTTTTTGGCTTTGATTGTTATAAGGTGTAGCTATTCTGTACTGTTTTCTTTTCATGTTTAATGTAGGTTTGGTTTTGAAAAATGTTGTGAATGAATCATTTCTACAGTAATAATGAATATAGGCTTCAAAGGTAAACACTCAACAAGGCTTATGAAGTGTAGTTTTTTTTGTTTTGCAAATTTTTTTCTCAATTATTATTTGCAATTATTTTTTTTAAGTGTTTGATAGATAGGGGTTTGTGTTTTTTTGGCTAAAAAATAAAAACTCATTTTTTGCAATAAAAAAAGACTTTTTTCACAAGAAATTTTTTTGAAAAATTTAAGTGCGTTACCTCAAAATCGGTATTTGTTCCGTCCAAGTTTTATTATTTTGCCCATCAATT
>JAHDHV010000359.1:0-2711 GCA_020631155.1 Bacteroidota bacterium
ATTTTTTTGTTTCTTTTTTTATCAAGTAAAAAAGAAAAAAACGTAGGGAAAGGGAAACTTTTAAAGGCTAAGAGCAATAGTTGTTATATGAAATCCCTCTTTTTCTGACACACTCAAAAGAACTGGTAAATGCTAAGGAGTTAGTAAAAGAATATGAAAGTGTTACGCATGTTTATACAGGTACCATTCATCAATCTGGAACAATTGGAATTTTAAAATCAATATAAGTACTACACAGTAATTAAACGCTACACTTTGTTTGATTAAAATAATGAAAGTCAATACTTTAGAACAAAATTGTGTATAATTAAATAGTGCTTGGCACTTAAATTATTTATCTTATAAAGGTTTTATGTAAAAAATACACTTTCAGAAAAATATACGTAGTTGGATAAAATTAAACGACAATTTGGACTTACCATAAACTATTAATAGTGAGTTAATTATCTCATATCTTATGTCTAAGTACTTACAAAAACAATCCTACAATTTATGTGGCAAGAACTTAAACAATTACGACAAACTTATGTGGATTTAAATTTACAAGATGCATTAGACTATGAAAAATTTTGCATGATCGTCTTACACAAGTATATGTTGATAAAAAATATTTCCCCAATTATAAAAAAGTACCTAAACTACTACAACAGTTTTGTCAAAATGTTAACAGCCGAATTGCTCAAGTACAGACAGCGCGGGAAATACTCAAATTGGCAGCCGATACCTACTACAATGTTGTTAATATTCATCCCTTTGCGAATGGTAATGGGCGAACTGCAAGGCTACTCATGAATTATATACAACTCTTTCATAGTGAACCTCTTATAAAAGTTTTCACAGAAGACAGAAACACCTATATTGATGCATTGAACACAACAGAAGCCCAACAAGATCAAACAATTTTTCGTGATTTTATCGCCCAACAACAAATCAAATTTTATCAAGTGGAAATAGATAAATTTCAACGCAAAGACAAAGGTTTTACATTTTTGTTTTAAAATTGAATATTGAATATTTTTTTAAAAAACCATTTTCATTTTTCAATTCTCCATTTTCAATTTACAACCTCCTAGCCTTCGGTTTTTCCACATGTTTTGCCAAAATTTTCGCAGCTTCCTCCTTTGCAATACTCGTATTTTTAAGGCGATTGAGTTCCCGAACAGCACGGCGATGCGATTGCTCTAAGTTCACAATTGGATGCGGATAATCTTCGCCAATGACGCAGTTATACCATTGTTCCTCCATTGGCGACATCAAAAAAGGGGCGTGACAGAGGGGGGCAGGTACATCTTTAAGAGCAGGCAACCATTGTTTAACAAAGGCTCCTGTCGGGTCATGGTCTCGCGCTTGCTTCACAGGATTGTAGACACGCACCGTATTAATGCCTGTACAAGCGGCTTGCATTTGAAATTGAGCGTAATGGATACCTGCCTCAAAATCAAGGAATTGCTGCGCCAAATAAGCGGCTCCTTCTCGCCATCCGAGCCATAAATGATGAGTGAGAAAGGAGACGACCATCGCACGCATCCGAAAATTGAGGTAGCCCGTTTCTCGTACACAGCGCATACAAGCATCCACCAGTGGGTAACCTGTTTTGCCATTTTTCCATGCTAAAAAATATCGTTTGTTGCGTTTAATGCGGATGCCGTTGAACGCTCGGTTTTGGTTTTGAAACTCAATGCTTTCTTCCATTTCAAATTTTTGTATAAAATGGCAGTGCCAGGCCAAACGACTGACAAAATTATTGAGTGCTTTTTTATGACTTACTTTTGAAGTGTTTTTTTTCAAATACTGATACATTTGGCGAATAGAAATATTTCCATAGGCTAAATGTGCGGATAGTCGGCTGCAACTGTGGCGGCTTTCTAGAGGTTTGGAAATGTGTTTGGTGTAATTTTTAGCGCGCTCGTGGACAAATTCTTCTAGTAGTTCCCATGCCTTTACCTCTCCTGCCTGTTGATAAATTAAATCTGGTTTAAAAATGTCATCCGTTTGTTTATATTTTTCAATAAAAGCCTGATTATCAAACTCTTCAACTATTTCATTTGCCAAATAAAAAGGCTTTATTTTCTTTAAATTAACCGTATAAATAGCCTTCCGCATCGTTTGCGTCCATTTTTTCGACCAGTTTTCCCGATCTTTTAAGCCCCGAATCACGCCATTTGAGGGAAATTCTAGCCATTCTATCTCGTTTTTTTTGCAAAATTGCTGCACTGTTTTATCACGCTCGTAAGTAATTGCTATTCCTGTTTCTTGATGAGAAAATAATTTATTTATCGTATAAAATTCATTTATTTTTTTAAAAAAAGGAACTACTTCTGTATAAAAAGAATAAAGTGGGATATTTAATGAATTTAGCTTTTCTTTCATTTCTTGTAAAGAATGATAAATAAACCACCAATGCCGATGATTCCAAGTTGGTGACTGTTGGACGGTGGGTTCAAAACAGTGAAGCAAAATAAAGGGTGCCTGTTCCGCTATGGCGTGCTGTAGCGGTGCGTGATCGTTGAGGCGAAGGTCTTTTTTTAGCCAGACAATATTGATGGAAGGTTGCTGCTTCATATGGCACAAAAATACAAACTTTTAGCGAGTTTTTGATTTTGTAACTGTGAGTTTATGCTTGTGAGTTTATGCTTGTGAGTTTTATGGTTGTGAGTTTATGCTTGTGAGTTTATGCTTGTGAGTTTATGCTTGTGAGTTTATGCTTGTGA
>JAHDHV010000359.1:2811-6385 GCA_020631155.1 Bacteroidota bacterium
TTTATGCTTGTGAGTTTATGCTTGTGAGTTTATGCTTGTGAGTTTATGCTTGTGAGTTTATGCTTGTGAATTGGGGAAGCATCCTATTTATTAATCAAAAAAAAAATATTACTTTTTACTGTGAAGAACTTATAAAAAGCTTGCAATTGCTTAAAATTGTACACTATTTTAGTTCATTTTTTTTATTACCTTTACAAAAAAAGTGCATTGTATGAGCTTTTCATACTTGTTCAAACTCATAGATTTAACAATACTATCCACTCCTTTTTTTCTAATTTGAATCAATTTATCCGCTTTATTGTAACCTTTTTTCTTCTATTCAAAAATTATTAATTATGAAACGAACACTGTACTATTGGTCCCTTTTAACTTTTGTCTTACTCATTCTATCCCCCACACTTTATGGTCAATCCAAAGTAGCTATCTGGTCAACTATACAAGAAAAAAGCATTTCCGCTAAAGGCAAACGCTACATTATTCCGCAACAATACCGCATTGCAAAAGCAGACTTCAAAGCACTGAAACAGCAATTACAAATGGCTCCGATGGAACGTACCAAAGCGGCTGAAAATCAAACGGTTTTGTTGGATATTCCCATGCCTGATGGTAGTTTGCATACCTTTTCTATAGTCGAAGCCCCGATTATGGAGCCTGAACTAGCAGCCAAATTTCCCAATATCAAAAGCTATTCTGGTAAAAGTGTGCAAGACCGCAGCGTGACCGCACGCCTCGACATTAGCCATAAGGGATTTCATGCCCTTATTTTTACCCTAACAGGCCAAATATATGTAGACCCTTACACTATGGAAGATAAGGAGCATTATATTAGTTATTATAAAAAACATTTTATTAAAAAATTAGAGAAAAATCAAGAATTAGCTCGTTGTTTGGTTGGCGATCCCGAATTTGAACATTTAGTAAAAAAACGCTCTCAACAAGTTAATAATCAAAAGGTTAATAGTGCTAATAATGCTAAAAGTTCAGATGGATTATTTAGAGAATATCGCATTGCTGTGGCTGCTACAGGAGAGTATACCCAATTTCATGGGGGCACTGTAGCAGATGGTTTAGCTGGAATCAATACAACAATGACTAGGGTAAATGGCATTTATGAACGTGAGGTAGCTTTAAGAATGAATTTAATAGCCAACAATAATTTAATTATTTATACTAATGGAAGTACAGACCCATTTACCAACAACAATCCAAGTGCTTTAATTAGTGAAAGTCAGACCCAAATCAATGCTACTATTGGCGCAGCTAATTATGATATTGGGCATACAGTAAGTACGCAAGGGGGCGGTTTAGCAGGTTTGGAAGTGCCTTGTTGGGATCCACAAAAAGCAAGTGGTATAACAGGTTTGCCCAATCCAATAGGTGATCCTTATGATGTGGATTATGTATCACATGAACTTGGGCATCAATGGGGAGGGCCGCATACTTTTAATGGTAGTACAAACGGCTGTTCGGGAAATCGCAGTGCCTCCTCTGCCTATGAGCCAGGTAGCGGAACAACTATTATGGCATATGCAGGACTCTGCTCACCACAAAACACTCAAAACAATAGCGATGACTATTTTCATGCCATTACCTTAGACCAAATTATTGCTTATTCTACAGATACCCGACCCGACTATGGCGGAAGCTGCCCTACCACAACACCTATTGGCAATCAAGCACCTGTATCTAATGCAGGGGCAGACTATGTGATTCCGCTATCTACGCCTTTCACTTTAACGGGTTTGGCTACCGATGCAGATGGTGATCCTTTAACGTATTGTTGGGAACAATGGGATTTGGGACCAGCAGGCCATCCTAATTCTCCTGTTGGTAATGCGCCTTTGTTTCGCTCCTTTTCGCCAGTAACTACTCCTAGCCGAACTTTCCCCCAAATTTCAGATATTATTAATAATACGCAAACAATTGGGGAAATCTTACCTTCTTATGCGCGTGATATGAATTTTCGTTTAACGGTTCGAGACAATGGTGTAACAGGCTTAGGTGGTTGTATTAGCTCTGATTTTATGGAAGTGACTGTTACTAGTGATGGCCCTTTTTTGGTGCAATCACCAAACACAGCAACAACTTGGAGTGATTGTGTAGAAACCGTTACTTGGGATGTGGCAGGCACTGATGTTGCGCCGATCAATTGTGCAAATGTGAACATTCTATTGTCTACTGATGGCGGGCTAACTTATCCTACCGTTTTGGCAAGTAATGTTCCGAATACAGGTTCAGCAATGGTGACGCTTCCTAGTGTCACCACAACAACGGCAAGGGTAAAAGTGGAATGTGCCAATAATATTTTCTTTGATATTTCCAATACCAACTTTAGTATTAATGGCAGTGCGGCAAGTTGTCCTTGTTACCAAATGCCTAGTATTTCTGCTACAACAATTTGCTCTGGCGATGCAGTAACCATAGATGCTCAAGCGGTAAATTGCATTGCAACAACTTCTGATATTACCTTAACTTTTACTATAAATGGAACTGCTCAAACACCTATTAATCAAGCCTGTGGAAATATTAGTGAAAGTATCACTTTAACTCATGCAGGCACCAATTTGTGCCAAGCAGAAACGCAAACCATTAGCTATATAGCAACTTGTGATGCCAATAGTACTACAGTTTCCTCTGGTAATTTTACGGTAACTGTTTACCCTGATGTCTCCCTACAAAACAATGTGGTGAGTGATGACGGCGGTTGTTGTCCAACTATTAGCTTGGAATGTCCAGCAACTTATGAAGTAACACATAACTATAATGGTGGAGGTAGTGGCAATGTAGATTGTTCGGCAGAAACCAATAGCGGTAGTTTTGACTATACGGTAAGTTTAATTGATGCAACTGCAACAGCAGATTTAGGCGGAACAGGCAATTGTGTTACTGTCAATTATCCTGTTACTTTTGATTGTTCGGCGATGGTTTTGGAGTTGAAATTGTTTTTACAAGGAGCTTATTCAACAGGCTCAATAATGGATGTTGATTTGCAAGCTGGGGTAAATGTACTGCCAACTGTAAACCCATATGGGGGAACGCCTTGGAATCATACGGTTGGCGAAAGTGTGACAACACAAGCAGCGATTCCACCAAATACGGTAGATTGGGTATTGGTAGAATTGCGCGATCCTGTGAGTTTCAATTGGGTAGAGGGGGTAGCTGGTTTTTTGTTAAATGATGGAACAGTCGTTACTGCGGATGGCTCGGTGGGCTTAACATTTAGTGCAGCCCCTAGCAATTATCACATTGTGGTGCGGCATCGAAATCATGTGGACGTAATGAGCACTAATCCTGCTGCACTGGCAAATGGCAACAATTTTTACGATTTTACTGATGTCAATAATGTAATGAATACCGCCGACCAAGTTGTGTTACTTTTTGGCAGCACTTACGGTTTGCACAGCGGCGATGTCAATGCGGACGGCATCATTAATGTGGAGGATTACAATGAATACCTGACACAATCTACTGGCACAACCATTGATGTTTATACCTCTGGTGATTGCGATTTAGATGGCAATATCAATACCAACGACTTTAATAATTATCAACCTAACTCCTCACATATTGGAGT
>JAHDHV010000360.1 GCA_020631155.1 Bacteroidota bacterium
GTTTTGCGCCTTGCTAGGGAACAAAAATCACTCAACATCAACCCGTCATTTTAACGTTGACTAACTACTTAGAAAATGTATCATACCGAAAAAACAAAAGCCTTTCTTCCTACTCCCAAAAGATAAATCCTTAGTTATCAATCACTTCCGATACCTTTCTCTATTATTTTCTCCGACTTATCAACATATGAGGAACTTTTCTTGCAAAAATATCATTATACTTTTGTATATTTGTAAATAATTATTAAACACCTAATCATTTAATTTATAAAATCAAATAAATATAATTTTTTCCATTTATTAAATGTTACAAGGTGTATAAAATTGCAATACTGTAGACCTCAATGTTTTCAACTTACTAAACCATTGATATTCAATTACTTAACAAACAACCTACAGTATTATTTAAACCATTATATTCAAAATGAGCTTAGAAAAAAAAGTAAATGATGCCATCAAATCGGCAATGCGAGCAAAGGACAAAGCTACATTAAGAGGCTTACGTGCCATTAAAGCAGCTATTTTATTGGCTAAAACCGAAAAAGGCGGCAGTGGAGAATTGACTGAAACAGCAGAAATGAAATTATTGGCAAAATTGATGAAACAACGTAAAGATAACCTTGTTACTTATAAAGCGGGGGGTCGTGACGACTTGTGCGCTAAGGAGTCAGAAGAAATCGCAGTCATTCAACAATTTTTGCCTCAGCAAATGGAAGAAACCGAATTGCGAGCATACTTAAAAAATCTAATCAACGAAACAGGTGCTTCCTCAATGCGTGATATGGGTAAAGTGATGGGAACAGCAAGCAAACAGTTAGCAGGCAAAGCAGAAGGTAGACTTATTTCTACGATTGTAAAAGAGTTGTTACAAAATGCATAATAGTTTGTTGGAGTTGTAGGTTAGTGAAAATTATAGCTTAAAACAGCTTGGAACTTCATCTTTCACTTTATCTCACATCTCCTGTCTAATATCTAAAGTCTCTATACAATCATTCAAATTTCTAAGGGCTTATCAACATGGAACTCAATCCTATTGACATCGCTTTTATCATTGTAATGGGCTATGGTATCTACAAAGCCATCAGCACCCAATTCATAGATTCCATTATGGGTTTAATGAAATATGTATTGGCGTTTTTGGTAGCTTTGAGGTTCAGCTATACCTTTTCCAAAATATTAGAAGTTGTATTTGGCATCAGTCCAATATACACCCCTATTTTTGGTTTTATAGCCGCTTTTGCCGCATCTTTAATGTTTTTCCATATAGGCTCTATCATATTTAACCTATTTGTTAGAGCTGCCAACCTAACTGCGCTCAAACGTGCATTGAGCATTGCGCTTTGGCTGCTAATGGTATTGATAGGATTCAGTACCGCCATTATGGTAGGCGAGCAATGGGATTTTATTACAGATAAGCTTACAGGCACTTCATTTGCCTACAATTATGTACACCCCATTGCACAAATATTTGCTTGTAAATTACAATACCTATTCCCTGCAACCGACCATATCTTGTCCTCTATAGAGGCAATGCTCACAGGTTTACGCGATTTGGTTGCAGGCGAATGTTATGCTCCCGATGCTGGCCCAGTGCAGTAGAGAAAGTTCATGAATTTTCTCTACAATGCTTCCGCAGGCATTGGAAACATTGACTGTGTGCCTTTTCTAACTGCTTCAAGGGCATCTAATTCTTCCATTTGAAATGCACGCAATTGAATAACAAAACAATTTTGGAATGACGAATTTGCTTGAGTTCCTACTGCTTGTTTATTTACATCAATTGTTAAGTGTTGATCTTGAAAATGCTCAAATTGTTGGGCAGACAGATAAACATCCACGCCATAAACATTACCAATCCACACATCATTATTGGTAATGACTAAAACTTCTCTGGGTAAACAAATAGGTATAAGTTTTTGTACACTATCCTCTTTTTGGTGAAAAGCTAAATTTTGGCTGGTTTTGCGTAATTGATCAATGATGTTCATCGCATCAAGTGTCATATCAACTCTTCGATAAATCATATCAGTATTTTTTTTTGATTAGTAACTATACAATGTAGAGCTATGCCCAAAAACAAATGAGTAGGTGTAAGCTCAATGTAATATAAAATATTGAAAGCTAGATAGATAAAAATGGCTATACTGCTAGTGTTAAGTAATTGTAGGAAAGTAGTTAAATAACTATGAAGAAGTTGATTAGGAATGGATTTAGTAGTTAGTTTTTATATACAATCAAAAACGAAATATTCATTCAATATGTTTTATTATTTATGACAAAAAAAAGATAAAAACATACTTTTTCATACATTTTTGTTCACAATAATTAATAATTATCAATAAATAAGCATTTTTATAAAGAAGATAAAATAATATTTTTTAAAAAAAATGATTGCTAAAGAATGAAATCAAGACCACCTCTAAAAACAATTTCCCATTTTCATTTTTCCATTAGTAGTGCTTTAGCAACCGCCTCTTGTATTTCCGCTTGTAGTATGTCTAGCAGACGTTGTTTGTGAAAACCTCTTTGTGTAAGCAAAATAATCTGACGGGTAGGTTCTGGAGCTTTAAAATGGCGCACAAATTGCTGTTGCCGTTTTCCCATATAAAAAGTCGCCAACTGAGGCAATAATGTAATGCCCCCCTCTTGTTCAATAATTTTGCGAATCGTTTCCACTGAGCCACTCCTATAAAAAAGATTACTTACCTTATCCTCTGCCGTTTTTTGCACTTTTTCATTTTGCAATTCCGCAACAGCCAACAACATACTTTTTGCATCATCTGTCAGCAATAAATCACTGATAACCAAATCATTAACATTAATTTCTTGGTCAGCAGCTAAAGGATGATCAGCATCTAAATAAACCGCAATGGGTTCTTGAAACAAAGGAATTTGGTAGAAGCCATCAATAGCGAGGGGTGCCACAGTAAGGGCGACATCTGCCCTGTCCTGTTTTAAGCGACCAATGAGTTGATAATTGTGGAGCTCTACGACTTCAATATGGAGTTTGGGATATTTTTTGGCAAAAGAACGAATGAATAGGGGCAATAGATAAGGCGCAAGTGAAGGCAAAACCGCTATTCGCAACATTCCACTAATTTCAGCACCAACATTTTGCGCCAAACCTTTGATTTTTTGAGCCTCTGCCAGTACCTTTCGAGCCTGCTCAATAATGGGCAGTCCTTCTTGTGTAGGCACCACAGGATGTTTGGTACGGTCAAACAATACCAATTGCAGTTCTTCCTCCAATTTCTGAATTTGGATACTCAAAGTAGGTTGCGTTACTAAGCATTTTTCCGCAGCCTTCGCAAAATGCCGATGGGTATCCACAGCAATCAAATATTTTAACTGGGTTAAAGTCATAAAAAAGGCTAGTTACAAGCCTTGATGCCAGCATTGTACTGCTCCTTAAAACTATCACGCACATTATCCGCTAAATTTGTCCAAGCACGATCTACCATTTTTTCCACTCTGCGCTTACACGCTCCAATTGATTGACTATCCTTTTTTGTTTTACATTGGCAAAATTGCTCCGCCAATTGCTTCGCTTTTGCCTTTATGCGCTCGGCAGGTTCCATCTTAGTAGACTTTGGTGTTGCTGATGCACGCGCTTTTTTGATGATTTCATTGCGCTGTTCATTGCTCACTTTTTGCCCTTTCACATTAGATTTAGAACTTAATTCCGAAGGTTCACTTTTTTTATTAGGCGTTTCTGTTGCCTGAGCCGCCGCCGTTTCCTGCTGACTAGGAGCTAAAGTAGTAGGCTCAACTGTTGAGGGGGTTTCATTGCTCGCTGTATTACAAGCATTCCAAAGCAATAAACTAATAACAAGACCAGTGATGAATATAATGACTCTCATACGTTTGTTTTAGGGATTTTATTTGGAGTTTGGAAGATTTTTCGTAGAGACGTAAAATTTTACGCCTGTACAAGGTTTTAAGATTCTTTATTTTTCAACAAAAATAACAATCAGTTTAGTCCAAACATCTAAAATGTGTATATGCTGCAAAAATACGCTTCTTTTTACAGGAATGTTATTAATAGAGGTAGATTTTAAAAAAATGGTTGTTGACGTAGTGGCAAATTTATTTGCTGTTATTGTTAAGGGGCATAGATTCGTTGAATTAGGTATATAGGTGGTTGTAAAATATACTTTTTTGATAAAATATGGTTCCTTTTTTTTATGCACATAAAAAATATTATAAAAAAGTTTTTTTGGATGGAAAGTTTTTTGTAGTTTTGGATTGTTCTTTGAAAATATGAATTTGTGATTGGTTTCTAATGCTTTTTTTTTAAAAAAAACATATATTTTCCTATCCACCTGTAATGCTTTGATTATACAGTAAGTAAATAGATTTTTTTGGTTGGTAAAAACCAAACTTATTTAGCTATACCGACTGTATTTAATTTAGCTTGCGTATTGGTGACAGTTACACTAAGATGAAGCTCATCAAGTGTGATTTTTTTTTAACTAATAATTAAAAAAATGGATGAATATTTGTTTTTTGGAAAAAAGCATTGGTTCAAGACACTGACGCTAGTTAGAAAAGTAATGGTAGTTCTGATTGTTTTTATTATATGTTATATGCTAACAGCATTAACACCTGTATTAGAAACAGCTAGAGTACTATTACTCGGCTACTTAGTAAGGGACTTCTGGAGCTAACTAATAACAAATTTCTATTTTGAAAGAAAGGTCACTGTATTTATACAGTGACCTTTTTTACTTAATAAATCTCCCATCTTAAATCTTATGTCTTGTATCTTAAATCTTATATCTCCCTACTCAAAATCATCGTTTTAAGGTGGCGCAAAATATAGGCAATTTGAAATAATTCCGATTGAATCGTTGCGTCAAATTGACGACTGATACAGTAGTTGGTACCAATTAAAGTGGTAAAATACCAGTTGCGGCCAACCAAATAGCCGCCGTAAATAGGTTTGTTGCCGTTATTTTTATGCTGTGCAATCAACATAGCCATCAACATTTGCGCTTCAGGATCGCTTTTTTCGCCCTTACCTTTTTTAAATTCTTGTAAAAAAAAGTAAGGTTGCTGTGGCGCATTAAAAGCCATAGGTTTAGCAATCATAAGTGCCAAGCACTATTTAATTGTGCACAATTTTGTGCTAAAGTATTAGAAATGAGTAGTTTAGTCTTTTACTATTGTAACATTAATTTTGTCTAGGTACTTACAATCGCAAATTACTGACAATAGATATTCATTAATTTCTGTTGAAAGTCTGCGTTCATAAAAAACTTTAATTTTTCTATCTGTATTTACATTGGCAATAAAAAACAACAAACCAATCATTTGAACTTTCAACTCCTCCTCATTCCAATAATCTATATCTGCTTTGCTACGCTCATATAATTCATTCATCAAATTATTTTCTAACTCATTAAAGGTATATTGCGCTTGCATCCATTCAGCTAATGTTGAACATTCTTCTTGTTTTTCAATACCAAATAGTTCCGCAATAACACTTAACTCAAAAGGAACCAATTGACTAACCTCTTCCATAACTTAACCATACTTAAAATTGTGCTAAATTTCAATTCGGAATTTATATTTCATTATTTTCTTATTGCATTGGCATAAGCTCTTGGCTTATAGCTATTTATAAGCGTATTACGACTAAAGTATTCGTTACAAAAAACATTCGTAATTCGTAATTCGTAATTTCTAATTCGTAATTAACTAATCACCCATTCCTTTGTCTTAAACCAGCGAATGACCATATACAGCAAAAAACCGATAGGGCCGACAAATAAGGTGAGTAGTAAACAGGGTATCAATGCCCAATGAGAAATGCCATTTTTTTGAGCGTCTTTTGCTTCCCAAGTACCTACAAAAAGGTCAAAAACCAAGTAGTGCGTCCATGCGATGAGGATAACCACATCATTTTGAAAAGCAGCCTTTAGGTGATGGATTTCACTAAATTCGATTTCCGCAAAATTGGTAGTTGCAAAAAATAATATTGCATAACATGCAGCAAAAAACAATGGAAAAGCATAGGAGTAAATAACATATTTTGTCCACTTCCAGCGTGGTGCTACAATAAGCAATATCCAAGGAATCAGGATAAGGGCATTAAATAATTGATACAGTGTTGCGTAAGACATAGTGATTGTGGTTGTTTAGTAAAGGTAAAATGTTGCTGAACAAATGTAGACACACAAGATTTTGTGTGTCTACGTTTATTAATTATTCAACGAATCTATATCAATAATAACAGTATCTGATGGATTGAGTTTACCTTTTTTAGTTGGTAAGCTATCTTTTTTATCTGACAAGGTATCCTTCACAAAAGGAGGTTGTGGATTGCTATCCTGTGGAAATGGCGTTGGAATGGTGATCGGTAGTTGGCTATT
>JAHDHV010000361.1 GCA_020631155.1 Bacteroidota bacterium
AACAGAAAACGCTTTTATTGATTGAAGATAACTTAGAGGTTCGAGAAAATACCGCAGAAATTTTAGAATTGGCAGGTTATGAGGTATTGACCGCAGAGAATGGGAAAATAGGGGTTGCAATTGCTCAAGAAAAAATACCTAATTTGATTATTTGTGATATTATGATGCCTGAATTGGATGGGTATGGTGTATTGCATATTCTTAGCCGACAGGCAAAAACGGCTGGTATTCCTTTTATTTTTTTAACCGCAAAAGCAGAAAAAAACGATTTTCGCAAAGGTATGAACCTCGGTGCGGATGACTACTTAACAAAGCCTTTTGAGGAATTTGATTTGCTAGATACTATTGCCCAACGGCTACAAAAAGTGGAACTTTTACAACAAAATTTTGAGAAAGTAGAGGGCGTTTCAGAGTTTTTTAGCCTAGCAAAAGGCGATAAAGCACTGCAAGAATTAGCAGAGCAATACGAAACCAGAGATTATCGAGCTAAATACTTGCTCTTTTTAGAAGATAGCTATCCGAAATATTTATACTTTCTAAATGAAGGCACCATTAAAACATATAGGACAAATGAAATGGGTAAAGAGTTGATTACTAATCTTTACCATAAGGGAGACTTTATCGGATATACCGCCCTTTTTGAAGGAAAACCCTATCAAGAAACGGCTATGGCTATTGATGACTGTAAAATAACTCAAGTACCTAAACAAGATTTTTTCGCTATTTTATCTAAAAACCGAGACATTGCCCACCGATTTATCAAGTTAATGGCCAATAGCATCGAAGAAAAAGAGCAACGCCTATTACAATTAGCTTACGACTCGGTACAACAACGCTTGATTACGGTGCTATTGAACTGTTGTCAGCAGAGTGAAGATGCAGATAAAGACCGAATTAGTCTTGATATTTCGAGAGAGGATTTAGCGAATTTGGTTGGTACAAGTAAAGAGACGCTGATTCGGACGCTTTCGGATTTCAAAAAAGAGGGTTTGATTGTCACGAAAGGACGGTATATCACGATTGTAAGTCAGAAAATGTTTAGAAAAATTAAGAATTAAGTGCTTAGATATGAGATAATTAACTGCTTATTAACAGTTTATGCTAAACTCAAATGTAGTTTAGTTTTCCGAAAATACTTAAAGTGTTGATTTGTATTGCTTTAATTAAGTAAAGATGCTATTTGGTTATATGTAGTACTTAATTTTTCAAAAAAACAAAGTTCTTAAAATAAATAAAGCAATAATTACCCAAATGCTAAACACCCAAGCTGTTTTTAGAAAAGCGTCTCTTGAAAAAATGTCTGTGTCTAAAATGGCAGGTACAATAGCTTGATAGTAAGGGAGCATAGATGTTCCAAGCAATAAAGAGGTGAACAACATCGCTGCTCCAAGCTCTACAAAGGTCAAAGACTGCAATAAAAAATAACCAACTACCACAGCTCCAATTGTATACGCAATCATAAAAGCAGTCATGTGATTAGGAGCGAGTAGTTTTTTTACTAGTTGTCGCATTTTTACATCAAAAAAAAGCCATAAAAAGGTTTCTAATAAGATGATAATGGCAAAAATAAGTGCAATAATTTCTAGTGAGTTCATAATTGTTGGATTTTAAGATTATTAAATATTATTTTTATTTATATTTTTGGCGTCATGCTTTGTAAGCAAACAGTTTGTGCTAGTTTAACAGTTCGTGGATTCGTGATTAGTGGATTCGTGATTCGTATTTTGGCATTTTTTTAGATAGTTGATTTCTTTTGTGAATAGTTTCTGTTATGATAGTTTTAGCTGTCATAATGTATTGAGGATTAAAAAAATATACCTGTTAGAAAATATCAAAAAGTAATTTCTAAGAGCTAAAAAACCAAAGGTCTAAATAGCTAAATATCAACTTTAGAGGCAAAGTATTAGGAGTATAATGAAACACACCCATTGAAACATACCACCTTGCATTGTTATTCATATAAAATTTCTTCTTCTTCCATTTCTGTGTCTCTGCGGCAGATGCCCCAAGTTTCCTCTGTTTGCTGTACGTAATAATGTTGCAAAGGATAGTAATTGCTAAAATGCAATACTTGTTCATAATATTCTTCTGCTTCTTCGCAGCGATTTAAGGCCAATAAAACTTTGATGATGCCGTACAAACCATAGGTAGAACTAGAGCGATAGCATAAGGTATTTTTATAAGCATCTAAGCTAAATTCGTAAATAATTCGTTTTCGCTCCGAAAGATTGCCAAAAAATTGTTTGTTGATTTGATTTAAAAATGCTTTTCGTTCTTCTAGTGGCCATTGTGCGATTTGATACCACCATTCCCCCTGAGCAAACCAAATATGCTCATCGTCAAAGTTAATATCTATACCTGAATTGATTAATTTTAGTGCTTTGGTATAATAATATTGCTTATTTTTAATTTCCTCACTTAACTCTCCCAAAGTAAGCGATGCCATTGCTTGATAAAAAATTGCACCTAAATCATCCTTGAAAATATTTCTCATTCTTTCGGAAAAAGCTAGAGAAAGGAGCAAATGGTCTTTCGCTTTTTCAGGAACAGTCGTTTTATTTTGCAAGCCTTTCAATAGATGCAATTCTGCTAAATATAATTTCGCCTTGTAATTTTTTGGGTCTTTGTCCAATATAATAGCTAAATCATCTATTGCTTTGTCATAGTTAAAATTAAACATTGCTTTTTCACTACTATCAAATAGCTCTCGAATGACGGTACTCAAATCTTGAGCAACAGTATGTATAGGAACTAAAAGTAACAAAATATCCAAAGAGACGATTATAAGTATGCTTGATTTTTTCATTTTTGTATTGGTTTTAAGTACTTAGACGTAAGACGTAAGATAAGAGACTTGAAATAAGTTGTTCATTATTAGCAACTTACGGTAAGTTGATGTGGTATTTAATTTTGTCTAAGGGTTTGGTAATGAAAAAAGTATATGTTTTACTTTATGACTAGCATTGGTATTTCTTTATTGATTTGCAATAATTTTTCGGTAAAACTGCCTACCATCAATCGGTCAAACCAAGTTTTGCCTTTCGCGCCAATAATCATTAAGTCAGTGTCATAATTTCGGGCAGTATCTAAAGCTACCATAGAGAGGTCTTGGTCTTTGCCATAAGTCAATAAGGGTTTTAAATCTGTCCCATTTAAGTCGAATTTGTCTACAAATTGATTGTATTGTGATGCATAATGACGACCAAATAGACGTTTCATTTCTTGTTCGCCCTGAGCAGAATAATAATAACCTTTGGGAACATAATATATGTGTTGACAGTAAATGCTTGCATCAGGATTGTTGTGTATGAGCTTCAAACTTTGTTCTAAAGCGATTTCAGAAATTTCTGAAAAATCAATGGGTACAAAAATTTGATTGAGTTGTAAAGCGTTTTTTTCTGGAATAAATAAGATATTGCAAGGAATTTGACGGGTTAACTGTTGTGGAAGAATACCATTTCCTTTTAATTCTTTTTTTTGCCCTACTATCAATAAATCAATATTTTTGACACTCACCCAATGGGCTAATTCTTTTAGTGGAGAACCTTCTAGCACATCAAAATCCACATCAAAGCTTTGATAATCAGGGAAATATTTTTCTGTTAATGACTGCATTCGCTCTTTAAGAAGTTCATCTTTTGGCGTATTATTGTAGGGGAATTCTTTCCATATTTGCTTGGGAATATCTAGTGTTTTAGAAACATGTATAAAATAAATCTTTTCTGGCAATAAAATGGAACTTAAAAAAGCGGTGTAAGTAATGAGTTCTTTATCTAAAATTGTGAAATCTAACCCTACCATTATGCGTTTACCTATAGTCATGATTGCTAATTTTATAAATTAAATGATTTTTAAGTAGATTGGAAGTTACAAAGATTTAAAGTTTAAAGAAATTTTTATTGGCAACTTATTTAGTTGATAATCAATTGGTTAAGTTGGATTTTTAACTTCTAATAGCTAATTTTTAACAGCTAAAAATCTAATATCTTCTACTTATTACAAAAATAAAGGTAAATAGAGCCGTACACAATGATATTCCTTATTGTTAAAAATGATCTACATCATGCTGGAGGTTGATAGCGAGTAACTAGAACAGGTAAATTAGATTGATTGACCACTGTTTCAGACAAATTACCCATCAAATAGCGTGTAAAACCTGTTCGACCGTGTGTTTCCATTACAATTAAACCTGCATTTACTTTATTTGCATAATCAATAATTCCTTCTTCTACAGTAACATATAAACCAATATTTACCGTAACTAATTCTGCTAAATGATATTCAATCAAATCCTTCCAGTCACCTAATTCTATGTTTGAATTTCTTGGAGCATTAGGGGTATTAATTTTGAGTAAGTGAATATCTGCCCCTGACCAATAAGCCAAATCAAGCACCTGTACAATTGTTGGCATCATATTATGAGGCTCGTCAAAATCGGCAGCAACAACAATGATCTCAGGGGAAAATTCCTGTATATTTTCAGGCACAGCCAAAACGGGGCAGTGTGCTAGGCGAACAATTTTTTGCGTAAATGTCCCCATTAGCCATTTACGCCAACCACTCGTACCATGTGTCCCCATCACTATCAAATCGCTTTGCGTTATATCAGCTTCTTGTACAATGCTTTGTATATTTCGATTAATAGCAACTTCCCAGCTAACGTCCAAGCCTTCAAATAGCTCCGAATTGGCTAAATCTTTCAATTGGCTTTTGGCCAATGCAATTTCTTTATGCGTTTCGGGGTATTGTTTTTCCTGTTCAAGCGTCAATTTGATCCAGTCTATTGCTGTATTGTAAATGTGAAACAAAAATATACTAGCATCTGCTTTTTTTGCAAGTTGTGCGCCAACTCTAAGGGCATTTTGCGCGCAATCTGAAAAGTCCGTTGGAATTAGTATTTTTCTCATGGTTTGTAATTTAATTGTTTGTGAGTTAATAATATATTTTATATTTTTTCTGTTTTTTTTAATGGAAAAATTGCTCTTTGGCTATTTAGACTTTTAGCTCTTTAGCTGTTAGAAATTAGCGATCAGAAATTAGTTAAAATAAATCACTTTTTAATTTTTCTAATGGATATAAGCTTTTGATTTTTATAGTATTATGATGGCTAAAGCCTTCGTTACAGAAACTATTAAAAAGAAAACCTCATCAAAAAAACACCTAATCACGAATCTACGGATCAACGTTCTGGATAATGCTAATTTAGACTAATCAATGCTTTTAAATTAAAAGAAAAGTTTAATGTATTATTGTCAAGTTATTTAATTGATTTTAGAGAAAAAAAACAAAATCTCCTGTCTCATATCTCACGTCTCATATCTCACATCTCCCTTAATATTAACAGTTAATAATGGTGTTTCTAAATGATTCACAAGCGTTTCTGCAAAACTTCCAAAGAAAAGCCGTCCTAGAAACTGCCGTCCATGTGTAGCAATGGCCACCATATCCATCGTATTGTTGACCGTAAAATCGCGAATCCCTCTAAAAGTTGTCATATGGTAGTAGCTGTGTAGCGTACATTTTACTCTGCCTTTGCACAGTTTTTTAAAGGTTTCCATGCTTTCGAGCACTAAAGATTGGGGTTCTGTATAAAAAGCAGGGGTATCAATGGTGAGCAAATGTATTTGAGCGTCAAAGAGTTGTGCAAACTGGATGACCTTTTCAAAAGCAACTTTTAAATTACTATCAAAATTGGAAGCAAAAGCAATATGTTTGATGTCAAGTTTGTTCCATTCGTTTTTGATGGTCAACACAGGGCAATGGGCTAAACGAACAACCTTTTGTGTATTGGAGCCAATCATCCATTCATTGTAGCCGCTTGCCCCATGCGATCCCATTACGAGTAAATCAATATTGAAGCTATCTATATAATCTGAGATATTTTCTATTAATCTGCCATGTGAATAAATGGTTTTGACAGCTACATTGGGATAAGCTTTTTGTTGTGCTGCTAGTAGCTTGGCAAAATTTGCCTCTACCTCTTTGATAGCTTGTGCACTTTCTGGAAAAGGCTTTCGCTGCTCTTCTGTAAGCTGTTGCCAATCGTGTAAGACATTGGTTTTATGATAAAAATGGACTTCACCGCCTACTTTTTCAGCAATTTGCAAGGCTACATCCTCAGCATTTTTGGCACAAGTAGAAAAATCTGTTGGAACTAATATTTTATACATTAGATTTGTTTTTGAGTTTTAAAAAAGTTTTTTTGAAAAATGCTTTTGATAAAAAATGGAAACTTCAATGACTAATTTCTGATTATTAATAGCTGATTATCAAAAGTCTAAATATCCAAATATCCAAATATCCAAATATCCAAATATCCAAATATCCAAATA